>JAQGOT010000287.1 GCA_028293465.1 Pedosphaera sp.
GACGTAGGCATCGCGATCCCAGCGCGCGTGTTCGTGGAAAAAGCCGAGCGCGTGGCCGAGTTCGTGCGCGGGCATCCACTCCGACTGACCCCACCAAAAAGCTGTGATGTTGATGTCCGTGCGCACCCCTTTGTGAAAGCCCACACAGCTCGTGTTGTTGCCCGCGTCCGTTTTGCCGGTGAAATGGATATACTCAACCTCGTTCGTGCGCGGGATGAAGGTGAGGTTCGCGCCGGTGTCCATCCAGCGCTGCATCGCGCGCTTGGCGAGCACCTGCTGCGCTTCGCTGAGTTTGGAAATGTCATACGGAACGATGCCGCCAGGCCAGGGTAAAGGTTTTTTCGCATGCGCGTCCATGTGCGCGGGATCGGAATCAACGGCCGTGGCGGGGAACCGGACGGCGAAAAGTAGCGTTATGAAACAAAGGCACCGGATGGTTGTGACCATGGGCATATTAAATACGGACGGGTGAGGAGAGGAAAGCCCGGACTTGCCGGGGCGTTGCGGTGCGGGTTGCTTCGGCCACCGGATTTGTCGTGAACACTCTCACGTCCACAATCATCGTTAAGGTGATCTGGAATCTACGGTGTGCAACCAAGGATCGTTCGCGTCATCACACTTATTTCTTACCGGCCTTGGTGATGGCTGCCGGGTCGATGTCCAGCAAGGCATTGGTCGCGCCTCTGCTCACGTCGGAATCCAGGTCACTGAGGCATTGAACAATTTCAGCCGTCACTGGTTTGGCTTCGTTTCCGAAACTCCGAATGAGGTGCATTGCGTTTCGGCGAAGAACCACATTGGTGGAGGTTAGAAATGGAACCATCGCCGGAATGCATACCTCGGGACGCATATGGATTTGCCCCAGGGCGCGCAGAGCGCCGTTTTGAACGTGAAAATCGCCATCCCCCAAGGCATTGATCAAAAGCGGAACGGCTGGTTCAGCATTGGTCCCGAAGCCGCCGACCACGGTCCAGGTATGGTTCCAGTTGGTCAGGTTGGAGGTATCCCTGAGTCGCTCAATGAGCGGCGAGAGAGATTCACCTTGAATTTTCATCAGAGCGATTCTCGGCGTAGCGAGTCGAAACCACTTCGAGCCATTGGTGAGGGCAGCCGAAAGAAGAGGAACAGCCGGACGCGCTGCGGGACCTATTTCACCCAAGGCCTGAGCTGCAGTGTTGATATCCAGGCTCCCGTTGGTCCCTGATAACATTTTGATCAGTTCAGGCACAGCAGCCTGTGCCCCAGGTCCAATCTGGCCCAAACAGTAGGCGGCATAACCCCGAACCTCTGCATCTGGATCATCAAGGAGTTTAATCAAAGCAGGCACGGCGGGCATGGCATCGGGCCCCAGAGATTGGAATCCGGTGGCAGCCAGAGTGTGACAATCATCTGCTGTCCGTAGATGCAATTTGAACAAGGATTGTTTGCCGGACCATTGCAGCAAAGCTTTCCGAAAACCTGAATCCCGAGCCCCCACCATGCTTAACAGAGCCGGCAGCGCATTGGAGCCCATCGCCCGTATGGCCATCCTGGCTTCTGGATCGGTCAAATCAGAAATATAGGTCCCTCTCTCATAAGCCTCCGCCAACCACGCGCTTAAGGACTTGCCCTGGTAGGCTGGCTCACGCGCGCGCAAAAGCTCCCAAACCAACCCGCCAAGAATCGCGACGAGCAAAATGCTGATTGCGAGACGAGACGGCTTCCACATGGTGGAAGCATGCTTTGTTGGTGCAGGAAAGCCGAGAAATATTTGGCTATCCCGGCCCGACCCTTCGCAACTCAACGCCGGACGATGCCGCCGATTACTTTGGCGGAAAGCGCCGGCACCCGAATCCGCAAACCCTGTTATCTATTTGTTATCAGCAACCGGAGGCCCAGCGGGTTGTATTGAAACCTGGATTGAAAGATCCACCGCGTTCCGATCCGCCGTGAAATGCGGAACAAAATCGATCAAATGTGAAGGCAAATGATTTTCATCCACGGCATGAGTTCCTTCCGCAATACTCACCTGTGCCTGTCGTCCGTCGGCGGTCACGATTTCCGGCGCAGACAACACCGTTGCTCCGTCGCCTGCCATTAACGCCTTGAAGGCTTCCAATTCCGCGCCGGTCAACACCCCCTTCAACGAGGTGACAGAACCGTCGCTCCTAAAGCGATCCAGGCCGGTGCGCGCCAACGCTTCCTCGGAAGCTTCAATCACCACTGACCGAATGTCCACGTTCCCGGCGTCAATGTCCCAACTGTTCGTCCCCGGCGTGATGAGCACCAGCGTGCGTTTGCCGGGCGCGGTAGGCCAACCGGCTACCAACGTCTCCCCGTTCCCGACCCGGGCCGTCAAATCGGCGGTGAAAGGTTTTTGCGCATCGGGCTCCTCCGCCTTGGTTGCCGCCGGGGCCTGATTGGTGGTCTTTGTCTGCCCGATCGCGGCCATTCTCTGCTGTTCGCTCCGCAATCGGCCAACCTCGCCTCTCAACCGTAACAAGTCCGCCATCTGGTCCTGCGACAAGAGTGACTGACCGGCATGGGCGACGAGATTTGAAAGCCGGTCATTCTCCTGTTGGAGTTGGGCGAATAACTGGGTTTGTTCCAGCAAGGCCCGGTTCTCCTTTTGGAGCTTCTGGTTGCTCTGATGCTGGACGATGGAGGTTGCAATTCCCGCAGTCGTGGCCGCAAGGAGGAGGGCAGCCTTAAGTTTGGTCATGGTCATAAGTTTCAAAACGGTAATGGTGATGCCAGCGCCCGCCGCACTCGCGAGCGAAGCACTGGTGAATGCCGCCGCCAGTCCGGCGGGAGCTGTTTGAACCGCATTTGCCGAAAGCGCGGCGGCAAGCGTGGCCATGGTCGTCGTTCCGCCACGCCGATTCAGATGCGCGCGCAATTTATCCAGCGCGCGGGCGACCCGCTTCTGCGCGGCATCGTCACTCACGCCGAGCGCAACACCCACCGCCTGGAAATCCTGGCGCTGAAAGAAGCGCAACAACAATGCCTGCCGGTCCGGTTCGCTGAGACCCGCCATCGCCTCATCAAGCAGCGGACGGATCCGGTCCCAATCGGGCACGGTTTCGGGAGCGGAATCGAAGTCTTGCATAACCTGCCTTTCGCGAGCCTGCCGGCGGCGTTCCTCGCGCAAAAAGGTGAGCGCCTCGTAGCGGGTGCTGCGATAGAGCCATCCCACCAGCGTCCCCTCTTCATTCAACTTACGCGCCACCGACGACGCTTTCCGCGCCAGATCGGTAAAGACGTTCTGGCCGACATCACGGGCCAGATCGGGCGATCCCATCTGCCGCAAAGCCGCCGAACAGACCAAGTCTGTATACCGGGCGACGATTTCCCCAAAAGCGGCTTGGGAACCACCTCGGGCGTATTCACGGAGCAATTCTGCGTCGGACTTCGCTGGCATCTCACTGATTAAACAGCCGCCATCCGCAAAATCCGACAAGGTTTTTCGTCTAAAATTACCCGCTCACAACTTTCGAACTCAACGTTGCCCGGTTGACTTGCTCCCTTTGGAAAGCAGGA
>JAQGOT010000313.1 GCA_028293465.1 Pedosphaera sp.
TTTGGAACAAATGATTTTGCCGATAGTGCAAATGATCTGTATGTCGCTGTTATCGGTTCTGATACCAGGGCGGGTAATTTTGTGACCTACACGCTTACTGGTTCCACGAACGGGTATAACATCACCAACATAGTAACGACCGGCGGCTGGAATGACGGGGGCCGCGATCAGCAGGCCTATACTGTTTATTATGCGAACGTGGCGCATCCAACCACGTTCCTTCCACTGGCAAGCGTCAATTGCAACCCTGTGAATCCAAGCGGAATATCCATTGACCGGGCTACCATCAAGCCCGTGACCGGATCGCTGGCGGCCAACGTTGTCGCGCTGAAGTTCGACTACACCTCCCCGGCCGGTGAGAACGGTTATTCCGGTTACAGTGAAATCGGGGTCTTCGGTGCCCCCTCGGCTCCGTATGCTGCGCCAACGCCACCGATTCTTTCCGCCTCCGCGGTTTCGGGTGGCAACCTGGTTGTGACCGGCACGGGTGGCACGCCGAACAGAGCTTACGCCTGGCTGACTTCAACGGACCTCACGATTCCGGTGGCGAACTGGACGGTTAGCAGCACTGGTGTGCTGGACAGCACGGGGGCGCTTTCGAACGCCATTCCGATAAGCACCAGCACCCCGGCGAGCTTTTTCCGGTTGTGGATGCCATGAGGCCGGTTGAGGGGTAAGCGGGTTGGGCGCCCGGGGACGCAGGGCCCCGGGCGTTCGGTTTGGAACGGTTTATTGTCATTGGAATTTCGGAACTGACCGGTGAAGGGTGGCGTTCAGGCCACTTCGGTGATCACCCCGTCGAAAACGATGGCGGCATTCGCGCGCTCCTCGCGCGGGGGGCGAAGCAGCCTGCCGACCGCCACCCGGGTCGGTGAGTTGGCTGCGAGTAACAAAATGAAAGCAATAATGCATAAGCACAAAGCGAACGGTGGTCCTTTTGACGGAACGGCGTTCACCCTGATCGAACTCCTGGTGGTGATCGCGATTATCGCCATTCTGGCGTCGCTGTTGTTGCCAGCCTTAAGCAGAGCCAAACAGAGTGCCTACAAGGTTGTCTGCGCCAGTAATCTTAAACAATGGGGTATCGCCATCACAATGTATGCAGGGGATAACAACAACTGTTTTCCCGATCTTACGAAACCGACAGACGTCAATTCACCCGGTTACGGAGCCGTAGGTTTGTCCTGGATGCCGTTCAAGTTTAACACCACTTTTTACCCACAATATTTACGCAGGAACGGGACCACCGGCGATGGCCGGGCAAATAACGACCTGTTTTATTGCCCGACCGACGTGGACCATCGGTATGTCGAGGCAAATATTCCTGATTATGCAAGTAATCCCAATCTTATCGCTTACAACTACCTGCCTGGTCGGGATCCCGCCGGGGGAGGGCCAGATTTTAACTTTTATAAATTAAACCCGCCTTACACCGATGTGAGCGGTTGGATGACGAAGCGCCCGAAAATGGGGGGGGACTATCGCCGAGCACCCATGATGACGGATCGGTTGTTGTGTCTCGGGACCGGTTCCTGGTACTACACCGATCCCACGCAGAAAGTCACCTATCCAATTTCAAGCCATCGTAACAAAGCCGGGGTTCCAACCGGCGGCAACTTTCTTTTTGAAGATGGCAGTGTTTCCTGGCTGAAATTCATCTGGCTGGGCCCAACCAAGAATTCACCTACCATAGGCGTAGGCGCCAAGAGTGATGGGGAAATCGATTATTTTGTGCCCGCAGATATTGGACCTGGCCCGTGGTAATGATTGTTCCTAAAAACCTACTCGTCACCGCGCATGTAAACATGAACGATTGATCATCAGGCTGTTCGTCCATGCCAAAACTTTGGCGCTGGCAGGCCTGCCCCACGTGCAATTTGACGGGCGATTCAATTTGCATCCTCCTATCGAATGATGTCACGCGCAAAAACCAAAACATGTTTATAAAATGGCACTCAAAAATTTCCATCAATATTCTGTCAAACGCTTGAAGCATTGTAGTTTCTTCTCAACCATCACCAGATCATTTGAATTGCTCCTTCCGATGAGGCTTAGGGCAACCGTTCGCGTGCTTCGGGCAGGCTTCCTCTGCTTTTTGGCGCTTAGCGATGTGTCTTTGGCGGATGCCCGGCAACAAGCAGATGCCAGCCGACCGCGCATCGTCAATATTTACAATTTCGTCCGCAATTCCGATTATCGCGTCCCCAATTCTGAAGACGTCCTTTACGAAGCCACCCGGCAAGAAATCCAGTTGATCAAGCCGACCAGGCTGCCAGCAACTTGGGCTTTGCAGTACGATGCCCTGATCAATCCCCGCTATCAAAAACTCTTTAAGGAGCAATTGGAATCCAAAGACGAGATCGCGGCTTGGTGGGAAATTCCGCAGCCGTTGGCCGAAAAGGCCGGTCTGAAATGGCGCGGCCAGCATGAATGGGATTCGACGGCCAATGTTGGTTTTTCTCCGGGCTACTCCCCGGCAGAACGTCGCAAGTTAGTGGACGTCTATATGGCCGATTTCAAGGCGGTCTTTGGTTACTATCCTCGCACGGTCGGTTCGTGGTTTATCGATGAGGTCACATTGGGGTATATGGCCAGGCGCTACGGCATTGTGGCCTCGTGCAATTGCAAAGATCAAGTTGGCACCGATGGTTACACGCTGTGGGGCGGTTATTGGAACCAAGCCTACTATCCCAGCCGCCTGAATGCTTACATGCCGGCCCAGACCAAAGCCGGGCAGATTGATGTGCCGATCTTTCGGATGCTCGGCAGTGATCCCATATATCAACATGGCACCACACCAGGCATGTGGACTCTCGAACCGGTTTACCCAGACGCGGGAGGCTCGAAGGACTGGGTTGCGTGGTTCATGAATAACCTGATTCATCAACCCTCGCTGGCCTTTGCCTACACCCAGGCCGGACAAGAAAACGCGTTTGGGTGGGAAGCGATGAGAACAGGTCTGACTCTGCAAGTTGCGCTCCTGGCCAGGCAGGCCAAGGCTGGAGAGATCCAGGTCAAGACGCTGGCGGAAGCGGGTCAATGGTTCCGTCGCAAATTTCCCCTCACGCCGTCCACCACAGTGGTTGCCCTCGACGATTGGAAACATGAAAACCGAAAGACTGTCTGGTACAACAGCCGCTTTTATCGCATCAATTTTCTTTGGGAAAAAGGCGCTTTTTTCATTCGTGATCTCCATCGCTTCGACGAAAAGGTGGTTTCGGTAACCCATGACACTGCACTCAAGACCACCGATTTGGCCTATGGCACCCTGCCTGTGATGGATGGCGCGCGCTGGTCGGGAGCAGACAAATCCGGCATCTGGCCGGTTTTGCTCTCCACCAACGGTGAAAGTTCGCCAATTCAACTGGACGGTCCGCCGACGGTCAAGGAACTGAACAAGACTGATTTGAGTATTAGTCAGCCCCTGCGCGGTGGTGGAACCTTTTCCATTATTTGTCGTGAAACCAATGTCACTTTCACCGGCGTGGACGGACAAGGGCAACCTCTACACTGGGCTTGGGATATGGTTGGCGGCGCTCAGCAAAAATCTGCCGTGCAGACGGTCAGGTCGAATAGCGTCGTGTTTCATTGCACTGGGATGGACTATCAGCTCCGGCTAGCTCCCGACGCGGGTTCTTGCCAGCAATTGAGCAATGGTGCCATTCGACTCAGTCCAAACAATTCCGGAAAGCTCGTCCTGACATTGGACGCCAGGTAGTCGGCAGTAAATGGAAGTCAGGCTGCGTTTAACCAAATTCCTAATGATGATACTGCTCAAATGCAAAAGCGCGACGAGCCTGGCGTGCTTGGTTCTGCTCTCCTTCGTCTGTTCCGCCCCGGCGGCATTGACCGTCACGACGGCCAACCAGCAGGGTGCCTTGCCGCTCACACCCACTTGGATCCCCGCCTCAGACAGTTTGATTGCCGGACTGCCCCCCACCAGCTTTGCGGGCAATTTCAGCTTGGATGCGTCCGGCAGGAACGTCAACTCACTGACTGCTGGGGGCAGCTTGACGATCAACCAGATACCGGGAAACAACACCAGCACAAACTATGTGACCTGTGGCAACGGCGGCGGGGCGGGCTCATTGGTGATCTACACGCTGCCGGCTTCCGCCAACGGATATAACCTCACCAAGACCACGGTTTACGGCGGGTGGAAGGACAACGGCCGTGACGCACAAGCTTACAGGGTTTTCTATTCCACCGTGACCAACCCAACAAGTTTCATCTTGTTAACCAACATCGATTTCAATCCCTTAGTTCCCCTCAACATTGCATCCGCCACCCGCGTGATTCTTGCCGACTCGGCGGGCGGGCTGATCGCTTCCAACGTCGCGGCCGTGAAGTTTGATTTTGCCTCCCCGAGTTCCGAGAATGGTTATACAGGCTATGGTGCGATTACGGTGGAAGGAACAAATGCCGTCTCACCGTCCGGCTCGCCGATCGCCTATCAGCCGGTTGAATCTCCGGCGAATGCCAATGCAGGTATTGTGGCTGGAACCAGCGTGACACTGACCGCCGCGGCCTCCGGCTCAACGCCGATTGGCTACCAGTGGCGAACGGACGGCGGATCTGGTGGGACGTTGACCAATATTCCCGGAGCGACCGGCACCAATCTGCTGGTGAACACCACTGGTTTCGCCACCGGCACTTATCATTTTAGTTTCGTGGCGACCAATTCGTTTGGCACCAACACAAGTCCCACCGCCACGATTACCATTGTGGCGGTCGCCATGGTGGATATTGGTGTCAGTACCCCGACGCCCGGGCCGGACGACATTTCACAGTTGTTAAATACGACGCCATTCGACGATGGGTTCAATTTCTACACGGACAACGGCGCGGCCTACGGTAACTGGTGCGGACAGACATTCACCACCGGGACCAATCAGCACGGATATCTTTTGCAAACCCTGTCATGGAAGAGCGCCGGCAATGGCAGCGGCTTTGGCAACCGCCAGCTTTATGATTTATATATCTACTCCATTTCCGCCAATGGAAGTGCGGCCACCGTGATTGCCAGCTACCAAGGATACGGTGGCGGCACAGAGAATGACTGGTTCCAATGGCAAGGGCTAAATGTTCCCTTGGCTCCCAGCCGAGTTTACGGTTACGCGTTTGGCCGCGATGCTTCCACGGGTGGCTGGGAACACATCGGGACTCAAAGTGGCAACTCTTACGCCGGCGGTCAAACCATGACGGTGGCGAACACTGTCGGGACAGGGATGGTTACTTATGGCGCCAGCGGAAATTCAGATGCAACTTTTGACCTCGGCATCACGGTTTACCAGAAATCTGCCGCTTATGCTACGACACCCACTTTCACCAACAATATAACTCCTATTTACGCGGGCATGTCGGTCGCGCTCACGCTGAACGAAGCGGCCTTGGGCACGCCACCGTTTACCTATCAATGGCTGGTCGATAATGGCACAGGGGGAGCCTCGATGCCGGTTGGTGGTGCGACCGGCGCTAATCTACAGTTGAACACCACCTCGCTTGCGGCCGGTGGTTATAACTACGCGGTCATCGTTAACAATGCCTATGGTTCTTCCACCAGTGCGCCGGTGCGGTTGAATATTCTCGGAGCCAGTGCGCCAGTCATTTTGACTGACATTGCGCCGGCGCCCGCCAATGAAGGTAATGTTGGACAGACCTTGACATATTCTGCAACGTTTGCCGGCACGCAGCCGCTCAGCTACCAATGGTATGTTGACATGGGAAGCGGCCCGATACCAATCTCTGTAAACAGCAATCCCAGTGCTACGAGCAATACTTTGGTTCTGGCCAATGTCCAACTGACCACCGCGGGAATTTATTTCGTGACCGCGCAAAACTCCCAGGGAAGCACTCCGAGCAGCGATTCAACTCTGGTTGTAACACCACCAACCGGAGCATCACCACGATCAGTAACCTTGCCACCAGTAACCTTACACATCACTCCGAACGGCCCGGGAGGCGTGAATCTTACCTGGTTGCAAGGCGCGCTCTTGCAATCCACCAACGTGAACGGCCCGTGGACGACGATCGCGGCGAGTCTGGAAACGACGAATTACCCTGTGGGAGCGACTAATGCCACGATGTTCTACAAGGTGGCTGTCGCCAGCGAACCGCGCATCGTCAATATCTATAATTTTATCCGCGACAACGATTTTCGCCTCGCCAATTCCGAAGCGGTCCTTTATGAAGCCACCGCGCAGCAAATCCAGTTGCTCAAACAGGCCAACCTGCCTGCGACCTGGGCTCTGCAATATGATGCTTTGGTTGATACCAACTATCAAAATCTCCTAAAGACACAATTGGGAACCAATGACGAGATCGCGGCGTGGTGGGAGATTCCCCAGAAGCTTGTCGAAAAGGCCGGACTCACATGGCGGGGCCAGCATGAGTGGGACCCGGCGGCCAATGTCGGTTTTTCTCCGGGCTACACCCCGGTAGAACGGCGCAAGCTGGTGGACGCCTATATGGCCGATTTCAAGGCGATCTTTGGTTACTATCCTCGCACAGTCGGTTCATGGTTCATTGATGAAGTCACTTTGGATTATATGACCATGCAATACGGTATTGTGGCTTCATGCAATTGCAAAGACCAGGTGGGCACGGATGGCTACACGCTGTGGGGCGGCTATTGGAACCAGGCTTATTATCCCAGCCGCCTGAATGCTTATATGCCGGCCCAGACCAAAGCAGGGCAGATTGATGTGCCAATCTTTCGGATGTTGGGCAGCGATCCCGTTTATCAGCATGGCACCACGCCAGGTTTGTTCTCGCTTGAGCCGGTTTACCCGGACGCGGGAGGTTCGGCGAACTGGGTGCGGTGGTTTATGAATAATCTGGTTCTACAACCTTCGCTGGCCTTTGGCTACACGCAGGCTGGACAAGAAAACTCGTTTGGTTGGAATGCGATGCAAGCGGGACTGACGCGGCAGGTGGCACTCTTTGCCGCGCAGGCCAGGGCCGGCCAGATTAAAGTTGAAACGCTGGCAGAGTCGGGCCGGTGGTTCCATGATCATTATTCCCTGACACCACCCACCTCGGTGGTCTATCTGAGTGATTGGAAGAAGCAAAACCGGAAAACCGTCTGGTATGACAGCCGCTTTTATCGCCTCAATGTTCTGTGGGACAATGGCACTTTTTTCATCCGTGATCTCCACCGCTTCGACGAAAATGTGGTCTCAGCAACCCACGACACCGCACTCACGGCGACTTCTTTGGCTTTTTACACATTGCCCGTAATGGATAGCGCGCTCTGGTCAGGGTCAGGAGCGGAACCGGTGGGCATGTGGCCGGTTTTGTTATCATCCGGCGGCATAACATCGCCCATGACCCCGCAGGGTCCACCGGTGGTCAAAGAATTGAACGCAACGGATTTGAGCATTATCCAGCCACTTAGCGGTGGCGGCAGCTTTTCGATTGTTTGCTGTGAAACCAATGTCGCCTTCACCGGCCTTGACGCGCAAGGGCAACCCTTGCGCTGGGCTTGGAATCTGGTCGGTGGTGCCCAGCAAACATCGGCTGTGCAGAATGTCGCATCGAATAGTATCACATACAATTACACCGGGGTGAACTATCAACTCCAGCTGGCTCCCGGCGCGGGTTCTTGCCAACTATTGAGCAACGGCGACATTCGCCTCAGCCCTAACAGTTCTGGAAAACTCGCCCTGATACTACCTTGACCATTTTCATCAAAAAGTAATGAAACTAGAAACACCGTGCTGATGAACCTCCACAAAACCAAGATCCCACCAAGTGATAAAGAAAAGAAGCCAACAATAGACAGCCGTTCGTCAGAAACCTATTCAAAGCGGCCGATCAAAGTTGCCTGGGTGGAAAGCCAGCCGAAAGTTCGCGAAAGCTGGATCAAGCTCACCAGCTTGTTTCCAGAGTTTGTTTTGTTTTTGCGCCTGTGCCTCCGGCGACGAGGCCTTGAGCGTTATTCCGTCGGAGCAACCGGATCTGGTGCTCATGGATATTTTCCTGCCACGGAGGTCTGGAATTGAGTGCACCTCGCGGCTCAAGGCTTTGCTGCCGCAAACCCAGCTCACCAGTTGTCTTAACACTCGTAAATACCTTTGATAATTGGATGACCAGGTTATGAACAATACCGGCGTCCCTTACCTCCTCGCGTTTTTGATCTGGGCCAAACTAGCGGTCACCGCCAACGGTTCGGTGGAGCACGATCCCGTCACCCACACCGTGACCATGGCCGATGCTCGGGGCGATTTGTGCATCCGCCTGAATTACGATGGGCGCTGCTATCTCGACCGGGTGCGAGTGCGCCGTCGCGAGGTGGTCGCACCCGATACCGGCGTGTGCAGCGCTATCATGGTGGGCGGTCAGTGGACGACCACCCGGGCCGGCATCGCCACACCGACGGTGAGCATCAATGGGAGCAAGGTTCTGGTTGACGGCATCGCCTACACCGGCGGCGGCATCGCAGTGCGGGAACGCTGGCGTTTCACTGTCGGCGACGACCGCATCGACTGGCAGATCAGTCGGGACTACCTGAACGGTGGAATGGTTGATGACACCTGCTTTCCCGGTTGGGACTTCAGCGCCATGGACATTTGGACCGGGGGTCTTTTGGACACCGGCGGTGTAGCCTGGTGCCGTTACCTTTCTGGGAACGCCTCTTACGGCGCCCACGCTGGCACGGTCACCTTCTTCAAGGCGGAACGTGGTGCTTGCCTGCGCGTCACGCCGAGTGTTTCGGTCGGCACGCAGGTGGCATCCCGCTTCTCACACCAGCCCTCGGGGCTTTTTTCCTTCGTCCAGTCAGTCACCACCAAAGAATTGGCTCCTAATCACAATCTCCACCGCTTCAACCGGAGTCTCGACGTGTGGGCTCCCTTTCGCGTCGAACCCGGCACGGTGCAGGTGGACCTGGCGCTCCAGGTTCTCGACGGCAATACCATCCGAGGGCGTGGGACTTTCCCCGGCCTCGCCGGCAACGCCATTCGCGATCTGCTTGATACCATCGGTCGTTACGGTGTGATCGACCGGCGTACCATGGGCGGCAATGGCTGGTTGACGGGATGGGTTTGTCTGCATGAGCCATTCTTCGCTGAGATGGGGTTGGCGATTGACGATCCGGCCTACACTACGAACTTCGCCGCCACACTTGATGAGTGGCGTGACCACGCCCAGAAGCCCGATGGCCGCGTGTTGTCGCGCTGGCATCATGACACTGGCGACAATATGGTGCCCGGCACCTACGATCCGAAGACCGGTTTTTACGAATGCGGTTGGGGTTACACCTTGGATTCCCAGCCCGACTATGTGATCAACGTGGCGGAGCAATTCGATCTCAGCGGTGACACGGCTTGGTTGCGCGCTCACAAGGAATCCTGTGAGCGGGCCATCGACTGGCTGCTCGCCCGCGACACCGACGGTGACGGTTTGGTGGAGATGATGAACGACTCCCACACTCAAGGTAAGTCCAGCGACTGGATTGACGTGGTATGGGCTTCGTGGGAGAACGCCCTGGTCAATGCCAGCCTGTATGAAGCCATGATGCTGTGGGCCGAGCGCGAAAACATTTTGGGCGACCACGCGCGGGCCGCGCGTTACCAAGCCGCTGCCGGAAAACTCAGGGACACCTTTCGACGCCCCATTTCCCAAGGCGGATTCTGGAATTCCGATCAAGGCTGGTTTGTTTATTGGCGCGAGCGCGACGGTTCCGTTCACGGCGACAATCTCGTTACTCCGGTCAACTTTTGTGCCGTCGCCTACGGTCTGGCCGATGACAGGCAGCGACAACGCATCCTGGACGGCATGGAGGGGCGCATGCGCCAGGAAAATTTGTTCCACTGGCCCCTGTGTTTCCTCCCCTACGCCAAGGATGAGACCGCCAACGGATCATTTCCCGATTACGAAAACGGCGACATCTTCCTGTCCTGGGGAGAAGTCGGGGTGCGGGCCTACGCTGGCTACGATCCAGCCGTCGCAGTGGCGTATGTGCGTCGTATCCTTGATCGTTATCAACAAGACGGACTGTCATTCCAGCGCTGCCTGCGCCGCGACCAGAAGGGCGCTGGGGATGACATTCTCGCGGGTAACTGTATGACCATTGTTGGTCTCTATCGAGATATCTACGGCATCAGACCGCAGTGGAACCGGCTGCGCTTAGACCCGCACCTGACACCCGAGTTGGAGGGGACAAAGCTATCTTACTCGTTGCGTAACCAACGATATGAGCTTGCCTTGGGAATGAAGCGTTCTGCTGTTACAATTGCAGGCTTTACCGTTCGGGCCACCGGTTCCTTCGCTGTGGATGCTGCTGGTAACCGGCTCGCCTGCTTCCCAGATGATCAAGACAAGCCCGCGCTCACCCTTACTAGGAATACGACGGCGGATGTCACCGTGGATATTGACGCTTGGCCCGGAGCCAAGGGTGGCGACTGTCGCTGGACCC
>JAQGOT010000561.1 GCA_028293465.1 Pedosphaera sp.
GAGGGTGTCGTTCCGAATCCTGCACCATCAACTCCATGTCCCTCAACCATCAACCCTCAACTACCAACCACTACATGAGCTCTCTGGGAGAAAATACACCGCGCGAGAATAATGAGCACGGTTCGCCGCGTCGCAAGCTGATGACGATTGCCACGTTGCCGGATGGCAGTGGCCGCCAAATCGTCGTGCAACTGGATGCGGGCAATCAGCGCATCACGGTGAAGAAAATCAACAGCGACGGCAGCGCGTATACGGCGGCGGGCGAGATCACGCTGTCGCTGGCGGACACGCTGGGCTCCGATGGCAATCATCACCGGATCTACATCCAGGAAACGACGGTGTGCGTGGATGACGGGGAGGGAAACATCACCCAGATGAAAGCCATGATGCCAATGTCCGATCCCTATTGAATTTATGCCCACGATCATCAAAGTCGGCCGGTGCTGTTGTGGCACGAACGCGCGGCCGAAGACGGTTTTTCTGTTGCGGATGGTCAGCGGTTGGTATGGGTGGAACCAGGCGCAAGGGCCGTTGTTCGGGCGCGATCCCAATGGCATTGCGGGCGGCGTTTACACGAGCCCGCAGGGAGCGTTCTTGCAGCAGGATTGCATCGAGAGCTATTCCAACGGGGAGAATGACCACGACATCATGAGTTGGTCGGCGTTAACCGGCGTGCCTTCGACCAACCGGACGGACCATCAGTTCATCGTTTACTCGGACTTCGGCTACACCATCGATGCGCCCGGCGCGCCGATCGGCATTTTTCAACCGCCGAATACCAATTTCGACACCATCGAGGCTTATCATTTGGCGGCCTCCAGCTTTTCTTACAGCGGCGGAGTCACCGGCAGTTGGGATCTGGCGCTCTCCAGCGCGGTGAGCATCAATGACGTGATCGATTCCATGCAGGCGGTGTTTTCCGATGCGCCCACGAACGTGACCCGGTTCGCCGGGATGGCGGCCGGTGACGTGCTGTTGCTGGGGTTCAAGGATTTTCCCTTTCCCGATTTCGCGAACCAGATTGATCTGAGCCTGCTCACGCTGACCGGCTACGACGGTTCCATCATCACGCTGCCCAACACGAGCACCGCGCCGTATGATTTTGCGTATGGGGGCGTGCCGGGTGGCGGCGGAGCTTATGCGGCATCGTTCCATCTGTTTGCGTTGCGCGGCATCCAGCCCGGCATCCTGATGGCGCAATCGCGGGTGGAATGCGCCACCAACTACGTGCTGGTGACGTGGGTGCTGCTGGATGACGGCACGCACATCAACCCGGTGTGCCACGAGCACGGCGCGCCAGCGGGTGGGTATGTGATTATCCCCATCCCGGACATGAAGACTTTCCCCACGATTGCGGGGAGCATGTTTTATTTGGACTGGACACTGCACCCCATCGTGGCGGGAGCGGTGACGCGGTGTCTGGTTGGTTTCACCACCGCCTCGTGGAATGCGGCGGGGCAGCCATTTTGAACTGAAAGGATTCGCATGCGTCCCGCGCCACATCCCCGGCTGCAACTCGCGAATGTATTCGCGAAGCTCCGCAAGCCCGCGCCGAAACCACCGCCGGTGCCGCCTGGTCTGGGCAGTTGGCTGGCCAGCCTCCTCAAACCGGTGGTGCGTTTCTGCGATCGTCATTGCGGCACGAGACTGAGCGCGTGCGCGACGTGCACACGGCGACAGGCGAGGCTGGATGTCTGGACGCACTGCTGGAGATTGCGATTTCGAGGCCTGAGAACCTGGTTGAAGAAATGGATCCGGTGTGCCAATGATAGGTTGGAATGCCGGTTGGCGAGGGGCAGGGACCGTTGAGCCAGCCGGAGTCGGGGCGGGAACACCTTGCGGTTGCCCCGGCCCTTTTTCTGTGGAGTTGCACAGTTACCCGTAATTGGCGGGTCAGGAGTTGATACCAAACCTATGCGCACGCACGCTGTGACGAAATCACTCGCCATAACCGGGTTGGCATTTTTGCTTCTGTTTGCCGGAGGGTGCGCTTCCTTGACGCCCCCGCGTGGGGGCGTGCGGCCGTGGCAGGATGTGGCAAGTGGACAGAGCGGACGGAACGGACGTGACGACCAGGGCCCGTATGATAGCCGTGACCCGGACACCTCCCGAACGCCGGCGTGGGCGGAGCTTCTGAAGATGGTTGCCCAGCGCTGGTAGTCAAGGCAGCCACAGGCGTTCGAGGTTACTTTTCGCCGACCAGGTGATCCGCGAACCATTGCTTCACCGGTTCGCCAAGTTCGTGCAACCAAACTGCCAGCACTTCATGAGTGGCGATCGGCACGACGATGCTCTGCGCCGCCGCTGGCGCCGCCGCTTGCAGCGCGGCGATGTCCGCCGGGCGGCTGATGTTATCCTTCGCGCCGCCCACCAAGAGCACCGGCACCTTCAGCCCGCGCGCGGCTGCCACGCCCGACCAGTCGGCCCAATCGACGCCCAGCTTCGTCGCCACCAAATCCAGCGCCGAATGCGCCACGCGCGCGGTGATCGGGATTCCCATCTCCCGGGCCAGCCGCTGCATCGCTTCCTCCACAATATTGTATGGCGCGATGGCCACCACCGTGCCGACGCGCGGATCGTGGGCGGCCCAATGCAGGGCGAGGTTCGCACCCATCGAATAGCCGAGCACGCCCACTTTGCCCGGGCAGAGGCCGCGTCGCTGGCGGTCATCGAGCATCTGCACCAGATCGGCCGTTTCATATTTGCCAAATGAGACGGTGTCGCCCGTCGAGCCGCCGTGTCCGCGCAAATCCACCAGCACCACCCGATACCCCGCCTGCGCGAGGAGGAAAGCCCACGGCAACATGGTCTCCTTGAACACGATGTAGCCGTGAAGCAACACCACCGTGCCGCGCTCCGGCAGCGGCGACATGGGCAGGCCGAACGTCGGGTTCGGCAGATAATTCATGGTCAGAAAATGTTTCCCGCCGGGCCGAGCTTCCACCTTTACGTCCACTTTCACGTGGTAGTCGCCGGGGGCCAGTTCCATCACCTGAAGCTTTGCCGTCGGCGGGCCGACCGGGACGGAGCTCAAAACAAACACGTTCGTCAGTTTGGTCGTCCCCTCCTGCCAGTCCATCGCTGCCCGCACGCCCGGCTTGACGTTGGCCCGCACGTTCGGCGCGGTCATCACGCGGTCCGCCATGCGCTGCGGGAGCTGGCAACCCGCGCCTGCCAGCAGCAACAACCCAACCGCGAGCGTCACCACCCGCCGGAAGCAAAGTATTCGTGAGACAACAACCATCCCGCGAGCCTATGCTCCCGCCCGAAGCAACTCAAGCCGCGCTTCCTCGCGCTTGAACTCCTCGAAACCGATCTGTCTACGAACACAATCCTAATTGGCGTTTTTCAGCGGCAAATTCGCCCCGTCGGCAAGGTGGGCTGCTGCCGGTCGAAACGGGTTCATTTTTTGCGGCTTTTTTGGTCTTGCACAAAGATGCTGACCACCAGCCAAAACCCGCCCGTCGCCGCGGTTGAAAAGCAAAGGATGGCCAGGCCGGGATAACCAAAAATGCGAAAGCTGGTCTGGACCTGCATCAGCAGGGAGGCGCCCATGATCAACGCGGCCAAAATGATGCCGGTGGTGATGCGGTTGGCGATCTTTTGAAACCCTTCCATGACCAACTTCGCGTCCACGGCTTTGATTTTGATCTCCAACTCGCGGTTGGTGACCGCATCCATGATCTGGTTCAGGCGGGAGGGCAGGCCGCCGACGAAATCCTTCATCTCCAACAACGAATTGAAGAGGTTGCCTGGCGTCGCCTGTTTGGTCATGCGTCGCGTCATCAGTTCGCCCACGTTGCGGCGGATGGACGCATTGGGATCAAACGCGGGGTCGAGGATTTTACCGACTTCGTCGAGTTGCAGCAGGGTTTTGCCCAGGAGCGTCAGCTCACTGGGAACCAACAGGCCGTTGTCGGCGGCGTTCTTGCTCAGTTCCAGCAGGGATTTCCCCACGTTGAGCTGCAGCAGGCCCTGATCCTGCCGGGCGGCCATGAGCTGGTTGATGCGGCGGCGGAATTCGACCGGGTTGAATTCCTCCATCGTTTGGCTGATGCGGATCACGAGGGCGGAGGCCTCGTCGCTGTTTCCCTCGCTGATCGCCAGCAACAGCTTCAGCAGGGTTTCCTGCATGCCCGGCGTCGTGTGCCCGACCATGCCCAGATCGAGCAGCGCGATGCGCCCATCGTCGGTGAGAAAGACATTCCCCGGATGCGGATCGGCATGAAACAATCCGTCCACCAGCACCTGCTTCAAATAGGCCTGGAACAATTCCTCGGCGAGGGGCGCGCCATTCATCTCCAACCGGCCGAGGGGACCGACCGAAGTGATCTTCCGACCCTGCACATAATCCATGGTGAGCACGGAGCGGGTGCTGTAATCCGGTATCGGCTGCGGCACCTGGATAAGTTCAAACTCTTTCAAGTTCTTCCCGAGCACGATCAGATTTTGCGCTTCGCGTTCATAGTTCAGCTCCTGCTGGATGGTGATGCGGAACTCTTCCAGGATTTTGAGAAATTGATGGCGTCGGCCCAGCTCGGTGTGCGCGTCGAAAAATTCCGCGATTTGCTCGAGCACCTCAAAATCATCGGCGATCTGTTTGCGAATGTTGGGCCGCTGCACTTTGACCACGACCAAACGACCATCGCGCAGGGCCGCCGAATGAACCTGGCCCAGCGAGGCGGCGGCAATCGGCTCCTGATCGAACCGCGAGAACGCCTTTGAGATTCTGACCCCCAGCTCCGTGGATACGATCTGTTCCACCTCGGCGTACGAAAAGGGTTTGACCTTGTCCTGCAGGCGGGCCAGCGCCTTCAAATAAGCCTCCGGGAGCAGATCGGGCCGGCCGGAGAGCACCTGTCCCAATTTCACATAAGTGGGACCCATCGCCTCCAGGTCATCCGCCAACTGTTCCGGCCCGGCCGCGCCGGCGCCGTCCGCTTTCGCTTCCTGCGGCCCCATGGCTTCGTCGATGCCCATTTGCTTCACGAGGTCGGAGCGGCCGTATTTCCAGAGCAGCAAACCGATTTCTTTGTAGCGTTTGAGATGGTGAGGGGAAATTTTCATTTACGCCCAGAATTGTACACGGTTGCATCAAGCGCTGCCAGCGGGGGGTGTCCCCCATGGCGCAGTGCGGGGGCACACGGTGATGCGTGCGTCAGGACGCGAGCCGGTTTGCAACGCCAACCTTCGTCCTTTTTTCCTCAAACATCATTTCCCAGCACTTCCCGGCGATCTCAAAACCTTCACCGGCCGGGCCGGCTCTCCGGTCGCGGGCAACGGCCTCAGGGGTGGCGGGTTGGTTTGGTTTATTAATTTGCGGAGCAGCCAGTGGCGTTGCATGCCTGCAATCAACCGCTCCAGTTCGCGCATCGACGTTTGGGTTTGCTGGACGAGGCCGGGCAAATCCTTGGCTTCGTCGGCCACCGCGCCGGTGATTTCCGGCAGGCGTTCGGTGCCGTTTTGGACGTTCTTTACCGCGGCGTTCAGGTTCGTCACCACTCCTTGCAGCTCGCTCATCGTCTGGTTCGCACGGGCCATGAGGGCCTGCGCTTCCTCCGCCAGGGCGGTGTCGGTGAGCAGCTTGCCCACCGTGCCTTTGCCCTGCTCGACACCGGCGGTCATGTTATCCAGACGGACGGTGAGTTGATCCAGGTGGCGCCGCGTTTCGCCGAGGCCCGCGCCCAACTCAGTCCAGGTGTCCAGGCCGGTGCTCGTCTTCTTCAAAGCGGCCAAAGCTTCGTGGCGGATTTCCTCGATGGCGGATTCCAGCGCGCTTTGAAACTGCTCGTTGCAGATGATGGAGGCGTTATTCTCAGGCAACGGCCCGCCTTGGCCGCGCGTGATTTCGAAAAACGAATCGCCCGCCACGCCGAATTTCTTTTTGACCACCGCCGAGGAATCCGCGCGCACGAAGAGGAAAAAGTCGTGGCGAATGCCGGCGCGGGCTTCCATGTGGCCGGTGGGGTCCACGATGACCTCGTAAACCGATCCCACCAGTGTGCCGAGGAAATACACCTCCGAGCCCTGCCGGATGCCCGCGGCGCCGGCCTCGGGGAGAATGATCCGCAAGGTGACATTGCTTTTGAACCAGCGCTGACTGCGGCCGGTCCACACGACGGTGGCGATGAGCAGGGCGATGACGACCAGCACGAACGCGCCGGTGATTTCATTGACGCGGCGGAATTTGAAGCGCTGTTCCCGGCGCTGGCCGAGGTCACCGCCGCCGGGAGGTGCAGGAAGGTTGATCGGTTCGTTCATGGTCACAGGTAGGTCAACAGGGAGACCACGGCGGAGATCACAAACAGTCCGGCGACGGAGCGGGTGAGCGCGTGTTGCGTGGCGTGCGGGATCTGCGTGACCGAGGCGCCGACGCCGAAGCCGCCGATGCAACAGGACGCGCCGGCAAACAGGGCGGGCAGGATGCTCTTGGCCAAGATGTTGAGCACGTCCTTGGGCTGCACCGCGCGCGACAACGTGTCCGCAAACAAAAACAGACCATGGCTGCCTTGGCCGGTCCAAACCGCGAACAAGAAGCCGCTCGCAAAAGCGACGAGGATAAAAACGATCGTCAGGCAGAACGTGGACACCGCCATGCCGAGCACGCGGGGCATGACGAACTGCAGAAACGGATCACCGCCTTGCGCCTCCAGCGCACGGACTTGCCCGTCGATCTTGAGGACCCCCAGTTGGGTCGTCATGGCGCTGCCACTGCGGACGATCACCACGAGGTTGATCAGCAACGGGCCAAGTTCGCGGGCCACGACCGCCACCAAGAGCGGCCCGAGCAGTTGTGACTGGCCCGCTTCGCCGACCCAGAAGGTCAGTTGCACGACCACGGAAATGCCGACGAACGCCGCCATCGCGCAAACAAACCCGACCGGTTCGACGCCGATGCCCAGCACCTGCCGCGCAAATGCGGTCCGCCCGACGCGGCTCCAATGCTTCGGTTGCACACCGGAGCAGAGCACCGTCCCGATCACCGCCGCCGCATGCCGCAGCTCATCCCACTGCGCCCGCGCGAAGCCGCCGACACCCGCCAGGGCTTGAAAAGCGCGTCGGCTCCAAGCGCCCGCGCGGCTGGTTATTTTTCCGGCGACATGGTTCATGGGAACCCAGGAATGGAAGGTGGCCGGCTCATCGGGAAAGCAGTTCGCTGACGGCGGACATCGCCGGGACGCGATCACAGATGACCTTCATCGAAACCAGGATGGGCACCGACAACAGAGCGCCGGGCACGCCCCAGATCCAAGTCCAAAAGATCAAGGAAACGAAAATGACCACCGGATTGAGCGTGAAGCGGCGGCCCAGCAAGACCGGCGTGACGAGGTTTGATTCCAGCAGGTGGAGCAGCAGGTACCAGGCGGGCGGCCAGAGTCCCCGCCCCAGCGTGTCGAAAGTGAGGAGGCCGACACACGCCAGCAGGAGCACGCCGGCGACGGGGCCGAAGTACGGAACAAAATTCAACACCGCCACGAGAATCCCCCAGACGGGGGCATTGGGCACGCCCATGAAGTAAAGGCCTCCGCTGACGACCAGGCCCAGTCCGATATTAATCAGTGAAACGGAGAACAGGTAATTGGAGATGTTTTGTTGGATCTCGTGGCTGATTTCGACCGCGCTTTTCTTGTTCGTCAGCGTGGGCATCACGCGCACCAACTTTTGCAGGAACAGGTCGCCGGAGGCGAGCAACAGGTAGAGCAACACGAACGTCTCGCCCACACCCGCCAGAAACGTGCCCGTCCAGTTGAGCACTGACGTGGAACCGCGGTTGTCCTTGACCTGGACGGTGGGGGCATTCTTTTGTTCCTCCTGCTTTTCCGCCTCGGTTGCCCCCAGGTTGTTAACGGCGGCCGCCGCTTCGCTGAAGCGGGCGCCGGGGGGCAGGAATTTCTGAACCCGCTGCCGCAAGTCGGTCATGTGTTGCGGCGCTTCGTTCAGCCAGACCATCGCCGGCCGGCCGAACTGGATGCCGCCCATGATGAGGCCGCTGACCAAAAGAAAAAGCACCACCGCAGCGGAGAGCGCGGGTGGAATGTGGCAGACGGACAACCACCGGATGAGCGGTTTCAGGGTCATGGCCGCCACGCAGGCCAGGAAAATCGGCAGGATCACCGGTCGGGCAAAGTAAAGGAAAGCGATGGTCCCCAGCACGATCAAAACGATCTGCACCGGCGTCGTTTTGGCCGTCGAGGCGGTGCTTGGTTCAGCGGATGACGGTTCAGGAGTGAGCGTCTCTGCGCGTGGTGTGGACCGGACCGCCAAGTCAGCCTGGGTCGTAATTGGTTGCACTATCGGGGCGACTTCCATGGTCAGGGATCGCGGCGCGACGTTATTGTTGCCGGGCGCGGAATGCCTGCCAGAGGGAGGTGGCCAGTTGCGCGCCTCTCAGGAGCGGGCTCAACCAGGAAGCCTTCTCGTTGGCGGGCATGGCCTGGCTGCGCCGGAAAGCAGAAACGGCGGCGGTCACCAGGGCTGCCGCTGCGGCGAGTGAGCTGACGGTTTTTACATGATGGGTGAAGGTGTGGACTCCCTCGGACATCGTTCGCCATTCCTCGAGCAACTGCGCGCGGTTGATTTCGCTTTCCGCGATCAGCAACTCTTTGCGCAGTTCCAACGGATTCACACGAGATGGTTTTCGAGGCATGCGCGGTCCTTTCTCAATTGGTCGAGGGTGGCCGGCAGGGTGTGCCAGTTATGCTGCAGCACGCTGAAGCGGCGGTACATCAAAAAGGAGGTTGCGCCGTAAAGCGCGGTCAAGCTCAGCAGCACCACGATCGGCGAGAGCGACCACAGCAGGACCACGAGCGCAACGGTGAGGGCGGCCCCCGTGAGGAAGCCGAACACCGCCACGCCGAGGGCCAGCAGGATGGCGCGCAGGAGACGCTCG
>JAQGOT010000365.1 GCA_028293465.1 Pedosphaera sp.
AACGCCGACTTTGAGCATTCGTTATTTCTGCGTTCGTGAAGGATGGAAGCCCATGCCTTCTTCGACGCCAACGTGGTTCATCACCGGAGCCTGCCGATGATCCCGACGGGGCACCGTCTCCCGCATCGGCTCAGGGACCCTTCTGCGTCTGGGAGCGTCCGGAATCGGGCAGGGTGACTTGGAAGACGCTGCGCAGTGAATCACCCGTGTATTTGTGGCCCTGGTCGTCTTTTCCATCCCAATCCACGTTGATCACGCCGTTGGAGGTGGTGCCGGTGAAGGTGCGGATATGCTCTTCGGCCGGGGACTTGAGTTCGATGGTGTAAATCCCGTTGGTCTCAGGGAGTTTGGCGTAAAGAATCCCTCCGTTGGAACCAAACTCGGCGTAGAAAGGATCGAATTGGCAAATGTTGGTGGATAAAAAGGGCACAACCGGACCTTTGACTTCGAAGGTGTTCGGGGGCTTCGCCCAGCCGCGGAGTTGAGCCTGAACCGCATGCTGGCCGGGCGGGTCGTAGGTGTTGTTCCAGACCAGCAAACAGTTGCCGTTGGTGGCGCGCTCGCAGTCTTGCAGTTCACCGCCCCGGCGAGTTGAACCTTTCTCCGACCCGACATCCACCAGCAGATGCAGGTCGCCGAGGTTGGTCACAACATCGTAGCTGATGGGCAATTCAAAAGTGGCGAGATTTGGCTCTGCTCCGGTGATGATTTGTTTGACGGTCAGCAGTTCGTCCAAGGTGAGCGGAGTTTTTCCCGATACCTTTTCATTCCGGAGAACTTTGCTGAGCGGCTGGCCTTGATACATTGGTTCCTTGGAACCGGTTCCAGAAGATGGCCGCGCGGATTGCCTAGCTTGCTCCCCGGCCAGAAGCTTTTGGACCGTGGCTTGCCGCAAAGCTTCCGCACGTCGGTCGTCGATCGCCTGATACTCCTCTTGGGCCGTCTTTCTAAATTTGGCCAGCCTCGCTTTGTCCGCCGCCCACCACTCAATCTCGGCGGCCGAGGCCGGACGCGGCCAGACCAGATCGGTTCCCTGCGCGACACCAAACCTACCTTGGTAAGGCATCCCTGGCTCCCAAGCCGGCGGCATTTGTCCTCCGTTATCAGTGCCATCAAGTCCGATTGAATACAGAACGAAATGGCCGTCCTCCGCGAGATGGTAACGCAGAGGCTTGCCATCCATAAAATCGATAGGTGTCGCTTGGAGCAGTTCGGGCAAAAGCTCCGGCAGCGCCTTGGGATAGGAACCGTGCCGGTTGCGGAACCGCTCCAGCGCAATGGCGGTGATGACAAGCCGGCGTCGGGTTTCGGCCTCTGCGGCCCGGGCGAGCAATCCTTGCCCTTGCGCTTGCCAACCTAAAGACATGGTTTTCAGATTGAGGATCGCCTGCATGGCTGAGTGGTGCTTGGATTGGAAGAGCACCCGGTTGGTGACTCCCGGCAGCGGGCGCATTTCCACCCAGGTCGAGCTTTGCACCGCCCGCCGAAGTTCGGCTTCACGGTCCCGATAATGAAGCAACAAGTTCTTTTCGTCCTCATAGGTTCCGTGCTGGCGATAGCGGAATTTTTGCCAGGATTCAGTCAGACCGGCCCAGGCATAACGGGGGGAATGGAGCATCTCCTTGGCGCTGATGCCGGGGCTCGGCGGTTGCAGGCGCTCCAATTGGCACATCGCCACCATGCTGGCGCGGTTGAACGCCGCAGTCTCCGGCAGGCTTTTGAGGAACTCAACCGATTCCCACTCATGTTGCAATTCGGCGAGCCGTTCATCCCTCCAGCCGTCCGCTTGAAGTGCCTGCCAGGTGGCATCAAACGCGATCGCCGCACACGCCAAGCGAACGAGGTGAGAGACTTCGATGGATTCGGGTTCCCAGGCCGTCACCAGCCGGGTTGATGCCAGAAGGTTCGTCCAGGCGGCATCTTTATGTCCGTCGTGAAGTTCAAGGATGGCCCGGCGGCCGAGGGTTTGGACGAGATTTTTGACCGTCGCCAGGTGCGGCAGCAAGATGGCGCTGCCCGCACTCGCATTCAGATCGAAACGGATCGGACCGGAAAGGGCCGCCTGGCACGCAGCATCCAGTGCCGAACGGTTTTGATTAAAGGCCTGACGCTGCACAGGCCATAGATCCGCTCCGGAGGAATCCGCCAACGTCTCCTGTTTCCAGACCACGAGCGCAGCGTCCGACCTCACCGGGGCCATGAGTTCGAGAGTCTCCCGAAAGGGCGCGGAGGAGAGGGTTCGCTGGAGGGTGGTGAGGGCGGCGGCACAGTCGCGCAACTCTGCG
The DNA here is from genome assembly GCA_028293465.1 of Pedosphaera sp. Taxonomy (GTDB): domain Bacteria; phylum Verrucomicrobiota; class Verrucomicrobiia; order Limisphaerales; family Pedosphaeraceae; genus JAQGOT01. The sequence continues at coordinate 2,286 of JAQGOT010000365.1, forward strand.
GACGTCGAAAAATTAAATTCGCTGAGCTCAACCTTGTAGCCTTGCTCACGCAAGGTGCGCCGGGTTTCCTCCACGGCTTTCTGTTCGCTGCCACCGCGACGCAGCAGCAGAAAAGCGCTGATGGCGACCGCCGTTGCCAATCCCAGCAGGATTGTCCAGCGCATTTTCATGATTCTTGGACCTCCATCATCTGGCGCGCATCATACAGGGGCGGATTGGAAGGTTTCAACGGGCAAATGACCAATGACCGAGGTCCAAGCGTCAAGGCGGAGGATCGGTGACGGGTTTGGGCGAACCGGACTGTTGCTGGCTAAAACTGGTGCCGCTCCCTACCACTGGCACCCCGACGGACGCCCCTAGAATTAATGGTTCCGTGGGGATGCCTGAAAACCGATTCCTCGCAATGCACAGTCCGATGCACCGTTAATTCCGAAAGTGTGCGCAAGGCACGAACACGCCCCGGCTCAATTGAATAAGTCGGGGCTTTTGTTTTAAAGGCCCTTGGTTCGCTCTGGATGGCTCGCCAGAAGGTCGGGCCAGGTTGGGGCGACAATACGCCTGCTCGCTGCGTTGCGAGTCTGAGTCACGGCTTGCGAAATGTCCAATATCCCTTAAAGCCTTTGGTCAAATTGGCAACGTCCTCCTCCTTGATAGGCTTGGTCAAAAAAGAATGCGCCCCCAGTACGTAAGCGCGGTTGACCTGTCCGATTTCGTGGTAGCCGGTGATAACCAAAGTCAGCATCCCGTTCAAATTTGGCTGGTGGCTCACCCATTCCAGCACATCAAACCCGCTCGCTCCCGCCAATTTGAGATCAACCAACAGGACCGACGGCACCGGAAACTTGTCGCGGTTGGCATAGGCCCCCACTCCCTTCAGGTAGCAAATAGCTTCATCCCCGTTTTTGACGGTGATGATCGGGTTAATAACGCCCGCTTTTTGAAAGACACCTTGGAGAAATCGCGCATCGTCTTCGGAGTCTTCGACCTGCAAAATTGGCTTTGTCATGTGGTTTACAGCGTAAGCGTGTCAACAATTTTCCACACACCTTATGGGGTGTTCACCCCATACGCTTACAACTCTTTGACGCTGCGCTGCAAGCTTGCGTTCAAAACTGCTTCGTCCCCGGGCGCATCCCGACACTGCCCCCACTTTGCAAACCCTTGGGTTGCAATTTCGAGCAAACGACTATCCCGCAATTGTGATATCAGCGAGCACGGACGGGGCTATTCGGTACCTTCGTCCCCCAATGCCAGATGGCCCTGCCGCGTCCCGGACGGTTTTATCGGGGGCGGTGTCGGGATGCGCCCTTCGTCCCCGGCGCAAACACAAGCAGGTAAACCCAGAAGCAGCCGACAGGCTTGTGCAAAGATGGAATCACCGCCCGCCATACGCTTCCGAATGCTTCAGGTGTCCGAGTGTCAGAGGTTTCCAGTGCGGGTTGATGCATTTGCAACTTGCGCGCGGACGATGGTGCAACCAGTGGCCGTTTACGGCTTCGGAGCGCGGACTTTGAGGGTGATTTCTGCGACACGCTTGCCGTGGGCTTGGGCCAATTGCAGGTCTTCGGGTTTGGGTTGGAGTTCGCCGCGGGGGTCGGCGATGAGCGATAGATGCTAACCCTCCAACTGCTACTCGAAGCGTCCAGCGCGTGAAACAAGATTGGCCATGGTCGGCTCGTGTTTTGGTTGAGTGAAATAAGAACCAATTGATTCAGATCTTATTTTAATTACGTGGGGCAATTTAAAATACGATGGCGTTAATTTTGTTTTATTTTGCTTTTGTATTATTCAGTTTACCAGCGATTGGCAAATAAGTGCTCGTTTTCCGGGTGCTGGGTGAGCGTCGGAGGGGAAGCGTTAGAGTCTCGTGACCTCGCCTCCTACGAGGGGGAGGTGGTTCAGCGGCCGCGCGGGGTTTAGGTGGCGGCGACTTCCTGGGGGCCTTTGCCGCCGTTGACGAGGAAGAGGACGGCCATGCGGACGGCGAGGCCGTTGGTGACTTGCTCGAGGATGACGGAGCGGCCGCAGTCGGCGATTTCGCTGTCGATCTCGACGCCGCGGTTGATGGGGCCGGGATGCATGATGAGGGCGTCGGGCTTGGTGAGGGCGAGTCGCTGCTTGGTCAGACCGAACAGGCTGGCATATTCGCCGAGGCTGGGGAACATGGTCTTGCGCTGACGTTCGTGCTGGATGCGGAGGAGGTTGATGATGTCGGCGTCGGCGATGGCCTCCTCGACATTGTAGGTGACGCGGCAGCCCATTTGTTCGAAGACTTTGGGGACGAGCGTGGAGGGGCCGCAGAGGGTGACGTGCGCCCCGAGTTTCAACAGGGCCCAGATGTTGGAGCGGGCGACGCGGCTGTAAAGGATGTCGCCGAGGATGGTGACGTTGAGCCCGGCGATCTTGCCCTTCTTTTCCAGGATGGTGAAGGTGTCGAGCAGGGCCTGGGTGGGATGCTCGTGGGCGCCGTCGCCGGCGTTGACGACGCTGGCGTTGAGGAAGCGGGAAAGGAAATGGGGCGCGCCGGTGGCGCTGTGGCGGATGATGATGATGTCGGCGTTGAGGGCTTCGAGATTGCGGGCGGTGTCCTTGAGGGTCTCGCCCTTTTTGAGCGAGGAGGCCTCGGCGGTGAAATTGATGACGTCGGCGGTGAGGCGCTGGGCGGCAAGCTCGAAGCTGATGCGGGTGCGGGTGGAGGGTTCGATGAAAAGATTGACGACGGTTTTGCCGCGGAGGGCGGGGACCTTCTTGATGGCGCGCGCGCCGACGGCCTTGAAGGCGCGGGCGGTGTCGAGCACGGTGATGATCTCTTCCGCCGTGAGCGATTCGATGTCGAGGAGATGTTTGCGTTTCCAGCTCATGGATGGTTCAGGGTTTTTCGAGGTGGACGGCATCCTCATCGGAGCCGGCTTCGGTGAGGCGCACGCGGATGTTTTCGGCGGTGGCGGTGGGGACGTTCTTGCCGACGAAATCGGCCTTGATGGGCAGTTCGCGGTGGCCGCGGTCGATGAGGACGGCGAGTTGAATGCGCTGCGGGCGGCCGAAATCATTGAGGGCGTCCATGGCGGCGCGAACGGTTCGGCCCCGGAACAGGACGTCGTCCACCAGCACGACGGTTTTGCCGGTGACATCGAAGGGAATGACGGTGGGATGGATGTTGGGGGTGAGATGCTGGTCGAGGTCGTCGCGGTGCATGCTGACATCGAGGCTGCCGACGGGGACCGCATGGCTCCAGATCCCGGCCAGGATGACGCCGAGCCGTTGGGCAAGGATCACGCCGCCGCGTTGGATGCCGATGAGGACGGCGTCGGTGCTGGTTTCGTTGCGCTCGGCAATCTCGTGGGCGATGCGGGTCAGCGCACGATTGATGGCCGGGGCGTTCAGGATCAAAGTGGAGTCGGACATGGGAAGGATTCGGGAAATTCAAGGACAGAGGACAGCCGGCGGTCGGCGCGGGCCGGGCAGCGGGGAATAAAAAAGGGCGAAGCGGCGTTCGGCCGGGTCGCCCCAATAAAAATGTTCGGTGACATGGCTTCCTTGGCAACCTCGCGGGATTGCGTTAAAGGAGGCGAAGGTTGGTTAATCGGCCCTAACCGGAGTGTGCCGATTTTTTCGCCATTTGGAACGATGTTTCATAATCCAATCCGTCAGTGCGCGCTCAAAACCAATGTCCTTGCCGGCTTTCTCGGACTCGATCCACTTGTGTTTGAGAATTTCTTCGCGCTCGGCCTGGAACTCGCGGTAAAGGGAGGAATTCTTCAGGAGATCATTCCCAGAAGGAGAATCTTTAGTGTCGGTAGACATAGTTGCCAACATCGATTGTCACAAGTATGAAACATTTTCGCTGCCAAGACAACCATTATCTGATGGCTGAAGGGAACCGAAAAACGTGAACTTGGATCAAAGTCCCATTCGGACCGTAACGCACAAGCAACGAAACATCATCCGAGTTTCTGACGCAGAGTTTCCGCCACGCGGATAAAGGCTTGAGCGGGAGGCTTTTCAGGGGCCGAGACGACCACGGGAATCCCTTGGTCACCGGAAATACGAATCTCGGTAAAGATGGGAATCTCGCCGAAGAAAGTAGTGTTTTGACGCTCCGCTTCCTGTCGGCCGCCGCCGTGACCGAAGATTTCGATGCGGTCGCCGTTGGGGGCGGTGAAGTAGCTCATGTTCTCAATGATGCCCAAAATCGGCACATTTACCTTCTCGAACATGGCGATGCCTTTTCGCACGACGCCGAGGGATGCCTCCTGGGGAGTGGTGACGATGACGCCGCCATCGAGCGGAACGGTTTGGCAAAGGGAAAGTTGAGCGTCGCCGGTGCCGGGCGGC
>JAQGOT010000388.1 GCA_028293465.1 Pedosphaera sp.
GGTGAGGGCGGCCCCCGTGAGGAAGCCGAACACCGCCACGCCGAGGGCCAGCAGGATGGCGCGCAGGAGACGCTCGCGTTCCTCCTGCACCTCCACCAGCAACAGTTCCAGCCGGTTTTCACCGATGGTCATCAACCGTCGCGCGAAACGCTTCGACGATGCGGCGAGCGGCTCGGGGCTGTCAGCGGCGGTTTCCATGACGGATTAGTCGCGATTACGGTTAAACCGGCTGGCGACGAGGTAGCCAAGCAGCGCACCCACGCCGAGGGCGATGCCGATGGCTTGATACGGATGCTCGCGCACGGCCTGGTCGGTGGCTTTGGCGCCCTCGATGGCTTTGGCCCGCACGCGGCCGTAAACTTCCTTGCCGTTTTCCAGGGCGGCGGCAAGCCGCTGGCGGGCTTCGCCGACTTTGTCGCCGGCCACATCGGCCGTGGCGGCCATCAGCGCGCGCGCGTCTTCGGCGAGCGTGCCCAGGTCATTGCTGATTGCTTGTCTTGATTTATCCATGGTGTTCGAGTCTTTCATTTGGTTTGGTTGGTTGGTGAAAATAGAATGGTTAAGCTTTAGAACCGCGCATCGTTCCGCCGAGGCCAATGACCGCAGCGAGAATACCCCCGATGAGCATCCAGACGGCTTTGTCGGTCGGGGAGCCGGTAAAGAACCGGGAAACGTCGGAACTGAAGGAGTTGGTGGCGCTAACGCCGGCGATGATGAGAACGATGCCGCCTGCGAGCAGGGCCAGAGAAACGATTTTATTCATGATAAGTTTTAAGCAGGTTGTTGCTTTATTGGAGGTTGAATCGTGTTGTTATTCTTGAAAATCAGGACACCCCACGGCGGCCGGAAATGAGGCTGAGGAGGACCATGACCACGGCAATGACCAGCAGGATGTGGATGAATCCGCCCATGGCGGTGCCGCTGATCAGGCCGAGGAGCCAGAGAATGATGAGGACTACCGCAATCGTGTATAACATAGGATTTTTCTTTCGGTTTGTCTTTGATCGCTGCGGGCTGGTGCGCCTTCGCACCAGCGAACAGCAATCAGCGGGTTTAGTTCTTGGCGACGGGCGCGGCGACGGTCATGTTGTTGATCACGCTGCTCACGCCGTCAATGTCGGTCACCAGCTTGGTCACGAGGCTCTTTTCGGCCGCGTTCTTGGCGATGCCGGTCAAGGTCACCACGCCCAGGTTCGTTTCCACCTTCGTCTTGAGCGCGCTGGTGGAGCGGTGCGCCATCAAGGCTGATTTGACCTGCGCCGTGATGGAGGCGTCGTCGATTTTCTCTTCCGCGGTTTCAGACGGCGCGGCGGGGGCGGTGCCCACCGTCATCTCGTTTTTGACCCCTTTGACGCCTTCGACGTCACTGGCGTACTCGGCCGTGATTTCCTTCTGGTCCAGGCTGTAAGAGTCGCCGCTCAAGGTGACCATCCCGTCCTTTACATTCACGTCGGTCTTGGTGGCGCGCACGTTGCGGTGGAACAACAGCGCGGATTTCACCTTCACACCAACCCAGCCATCGGAGTGTTCGGCGTGGTGTTCGCCTTTGACTTTGAGCCGGTTGTCCACGCTCGTGACCCCGGGCAGACCCTCGACCGTGTCCGCGGCCAGGGATTTGTGGGATTCCGAGGCGACCGTGCCGGTCAGGGTGACCGCGCCGCCGGTGGATTCGGTCTTGATTGAATCGTCCTTGAGGTAGGTCTTGAAGACGTAGGACTTCTTGGCGGCGGCCTCGATCCGGTCGTCCGTGTCGGAAGCGCGCAGCGGTGAGTTGGTGACGAACAGGGTGCCCGCAGCCATGAGGAGGGCGAGCGAGGAGGATGCTTTATTTTTCATTTTGCTTTAATTTTCTGTGGATGATGTTTTCTGCTTTTTACAGCGGAGCCAGCCTACACCTTGGGTGGGCGGTGACCAGAGGGGGGAATCCCCCTTGGTGCGAAAGCGGGCCCGGAGTACCGATGAGCCCGGTCACGCCTCCCAAGCGCGCCCCGGCGCAGGCAAGGAATGGGTGTGATGCCGTGACCTCCCGGCGGACGGTTGAAAGCAGTCTGGGGGCGGTTGAGACGGGCATCCCCGCCCTCTTGATGAAAATCCGCCAACCGCAGCGGAGGGTGGCGGCGGGCTGACTTTGCTGTCCGGCCCGGAGCGAATCGTCCGGAAGCGGCCAATGCCGATCTGCAACCGGGGCGCGGCACTCCACCGGTGTGGCAACGAAAGCTGGAGATTGGCCGCCGAAACTTGATGGAGAAAAAAGGGGAGGAGCCGAAGACCCTTTCACCGCCCCGGGCAGTCTTTTCCCCGCCGCCAAAGCCCAAGCCATGGAACCGACCAAGACAAGCGCAAAACCACTTACAAGTGTTTTAGGATCAGAGCGATCATTTTGGCGATCTCCAGCAACTGAGCCGGATCCGAAGGTTTCACGAGGTACGCATTGCCCCTCAGTTTATAAGCGGTCGAAACATCCTCCTTGTGTTGCGAGGAGCTGAGAATCACCACCGGGACATCCGACCGGGCCTCGCCGCGAATCCATTTCAAGACGTCCAGCCCCGGCACCTGGGGCAATTTTAGATCCAGCAGGACCAGACAAGGCAGCGGAAATGCCTGCCGGTCCTGGAATTTCCCTGACCCTGCAAAATAATCAATGGCCATCTGGCCGTCGGTGGCGACCTGGATCGGGCAGCCCGGCTCCACCTTTTCCATCGCGCGCCGAAACAGCAACGCATCATCTTCATCATCCTCCAC
>JAQGOT010000402.1 GCA_028293465.1 Pedosphaera sp.
CTGATCAACCGGCAGTTTCTCAACGGCGATGGCCGGCAGAATGCCGGGGCTGGTTTCGTCATCAGAGCCATCCCCGCCCTGCAGCGCATCGTCAACCAAGCGACGCACAGCTTGGTCACCCCGGGCAGGCCTCCGTCGCCGGGCGTTGCGTCCCTTCTGGGCGTGGGGGACGAGGCCGGGCAGCAATCCTACATCACCTTTGATCGCGGACGGATCTATCTGCTGACGGTGCGGGCCAGAAATGACACGCTCAACTTCGCCGCCATCGAGCGCCTGCGCGGGTTGCTGCAACAAACGCAATCCGAAGTGCCCGGCGTAAATGTCGGCCTTACCGGCGGGCCGGTCTTGGACTACGACGAAATGCGCCAGTCCCAGCATGACTCCATTGTCGCCAGCATCGTTTCGCTGGTTCTTTGTTCTCTGATTTTCATCGTCAGCTATCGCCAGTTGAACTCCCCGCTGAAGGCCGCCTTCTGCCTTGTCATTGGCCTGGGCTACACCATTGGGTTCACCACGCTGGCCATCGGCAGCCTCAACATTCTCACCATCACCTTCGCACCCATGCTTATAGGACTGGCGATCGATTTCGGCATCCACTTCATCAGCCGCTATGAAGAGGAGACACGGCATGGCCGTCCGGCGATGGAGGCGGTGCAGAAAACGATGACTTTCACCGGGCAGGGCATCGTCACCGGGGCCTTCACCACGGCCGCCGCCTTTCTGGCCATGAGCCTGACCCATTTCAAAGGCATCCAGCAGATGGGCATCATCTCCGGCGGCGGCTTGGTCCTCTGCCTGATTCCCATGCTGACCCTGTTGCCGGTCCTGCTCCTGCGCCGCCGACCGGCAAGCAACCAGCAAACCCGCCCCTTCGCTGAACGGCGCGGCCGCATCGAACACTTCTGGTTGCAACGCCCCAGGTTCGTGGTCTGGCTCACGCTCGCTTTGTGTGCCGGAGCGGCGTTGCAATTTCATAAAGTTTATTTCGATTACGACCTCCTCCACCTCCAGAGCAAAGACCTGCCGGCGGTGATCTACGAGCAACGGTTGATCAAGTCCGCCTCGCAATCGGTCATCTTTGGGGCCGTGATCGCCGACGATCTGCGCCAGGCACAGGAGTATGCGGCGAAGCTCAAACAGTTGCCCTCCGTGGCCAACGTCCAATCGGTCGTGGACTATCTGGCGGAAGACCAGACCAAAAAACTGCAATTGGTGCGCGCCATCAAGAGCGAAGTCCAGGACCTGCAGTTCGCCCCGATTGATCCGCGTCCCGTTGATATCCATGAATTGGATCCGACGCTCTGGGCTTTGATGGGCTTTCTTGGATTGGCCGCGGAGGCTGCGCAACCACAAGATCCGAGCTTGGCGCGGCAACTCCGCACCCTGCGGGAATCCATTCTCCAGCTTCGCAAAGCCATGTTCAGCGGTCAGCCCCAAGTTCCCGCGCAGCTCACCCAATTTCAGCAGGTCTTGTTCACGGATCTGCACCAAACATTCGCGGCTCTCAAAAATCAGGATGCCAGCGGCCCTTTGCGTCCGCAGGATTTGCCGCCCACCTTGCGCCACCGCTTCATTGGCGTGACCGGAAAATACCTGCTGCAGGTCTATCCCAAGAAGGACATCTGGCAACATGACAATCAGCGCGAATTCCTTCAAGAATTGCAATCGGTCATACCGGAAGACAAGGTGGACGGCACGCCCCGCGAACTTTACCAATACACCACTCTGCTCAAGAACAGCTACCAGCAAGCGGCGTGGTATGCGTTGGGTGCCATCGTCATCATGGTCTACCTCCATTTCCGCTCGCTGGTTGCAGTCATCCTCGCCTTGCTCCCGGTGGCCATCGGCACCGCCTGGCTTCTCGGGTTTATGGGGGCCACCGGCATCCCGTTCAACCCGGCCAACATCATGACCCTTCCGCTGGTCATCGGCATCGGTGTCACCAACGGCATCCAGATTTTGAATCGTCTCGCTGAGGAACGGAAACCGGACATTTTCGCCCGCAGCACCGGCAAAGCCGTTCTCGTCTCGGGGTTGACCGCCATCATCGGCTTCGGCAGCCTCATCCTCGCCAAACACCAGGGAATTAGAAGCCTCGGGATCGTCATGACTATTGGCATCGCGAGTTGTATGATTGCGGCTTTGACCTTCCTGCCCGCCCTGTTGAGCATCCTCATGCGCCGGGGTTGGACCCTCAAATTGGGCTCGCAAGAAGCCAAATAAAAGGCTCAATCGCACAACTGTTGCCGCCGCAAATCCCACGCCCAGCATAAAAAGTGGCAACCACCCTCTCACTGGCGATAATTGCCTCCATTTTACATTTAGTTGAAAGATTCCCCCTTTCTGGTCCGTATTCTCTATATGCGGGTCTGTTTGGTACCCGCAGCTCAGAAGGGGGGCCAGTCTCGCAAGGGACTGGCCTTCCTCATTCCGGGTTGGCCCCAACCCGCCTGCCCGCCGTTCACCCCACCCGGAACGAAATCTTCGTAATCAAATCCCGCCCAAAACTGTGCTGCAGCCGGTCCAGGATTTCCTTGCGGCGATAGCGCACAATCTCATTCAGCCAGGGACTGCTATCCACCGTCACAAACAACGTTCCCTTGTGCAGCCCCGTTGGCTGGGCATGGGCAATCAGCGTCGGATCAATCAGGTTATTCCAGACCTTCAGCACCTCCGCCTCGGCGCGCCGGCGGTCGATGCGCAGATCCTTCAGCACCGCCGGCAAGATGTCCCCCGCCGGCCGCACCCGCATCGCCTGCGCTTTTTCCAACGGCGCCAAATCCACCCGGCGCCACTGGGCCAGCACCTTCTGGCGCGCATCCCCTCGCGGAGGCCCGAGCTTATAACTGCGAAACGGTTTGGGGATGATCGCCATTTTCAGGATGCCAGCCGCAGCTTTTCAGTTCTTAATGTTCGCGTCGCAATCCTCGCCGCGCGCTCACCGGGCGGCGAAAATCGCGGCCCAAGTTTAAGCCCAGTCCCGTCTGAAAGACGAGCAGTTTTCTATTCTTTGCTGGGATGATCATCCAACACCAACACGCCATGCGGCGGCAGATCGAAATTGCCCGACACCATCGAGCCCGACAGAAAATCATGCATCGGCTTGTAGAACTGGATGCGCACCGGCGAGTTCTGATGATTCAACAGGAAATAAATCCGGGTGTGTTCCTTTTGGCGCATGCTCACCTCCACCGTGTCCGGCACCTTCAACAGCGGCAGCAGATTGCAGATCTGCCGCAACCATACCGCCAGATCATCGTAAAAATGCTGGTGACTCACCGTGCCGATGTAAATCGCCCGCCCCAGCCCGAAACCGTTCATCGTCATGGCCGGCCGCCCCGCGTAAAAATCCTTCGCGAACGTCGCCAAAATCTGGCAACCCTTCGGCTCGATGATGTCGCACCACAGCCGCGCCGGATTCATATGGCTCGTCGGAAAGGCCCCCTTGAAATTGATGTGATTCTCCTCCCCGGGCGGCAGCGGATCGAACTCCAACACCTCCATCCCGAACAAATCCGTCAGGTCATGCGGATACCCGCAATCCGGCGCCATGTGATGCTCATCCACCAAGCCCGTGTTGCACGTCGCCACCAGCGTGCCCCCGTTCTGCACGTAAAGCTTCAGCAAATCCGCCTCCCCGCCCGCCATCAGGTGCAGCGACGGCGCAATCACCAGCTTGTAACGCGACAAATCCTCCGTCGGCCGCGCAAAATCCACCGCCACATTGCGATGATGCAGCCCGTTGTAAAAAAGTTGGATATGCTCCCGCAGGTTGAAATGCTTGTTCGGCTGCATCGGCTGCTGCATCGCCCAATCATTATCGTGGCTGTAAAGGATGCACACATCCGCCACCACCTTCGTGTCCTTCAGCGCCGGCGCCAGCAACTTCAACTCATCGCCAATCTGGCTGATCTCCTTGTAGGTCCGGCTGTCCTTCCGGCCATGATGCGGCAACACCGCGCCGTAAAACTTCTCCGTCCCGATCCGCGGTTGCCGCCACCGGAAATACAGCACCCCGCTCGCCCCGCGCGAAATCAACTGATACGTGAACAACCGCACCACCTGCGGCCGCACCAGCGAGTTCACCTCCTGCCAGTTCACCTGCCCCGCCTTCTGTTCGATCACCCAAAACCCCTCGTCCCCGCCCGGCGTCCGTATGCCCGTCTTCTTCAGCGACCGCAACATGTCCAGATCACATGCCAGCTCCGAAGACTTCGACTTGATCGCCGCGTTACTGTCCACCGACACAAAGTCCAGCACCCCCGCCACATCGAAATGATCGAACCGCCGGCTCAACGCCCGCAAGTTCGAAGTCACCGGGCAATTCGGGCTCAACTCATGCAGCAAGTCCGCCTGCATCTTCACGAACGCCAGGATCGTGTCGCTGCTGAACCGCATCCAATCCAGCGCCAACGCCGGGTTATGCAACGTCGGCGTCTGCATCGGCATCGGCACCTGTTCCCAATCCGTCACGATCTGCGCCCAATGCCGCAGCCCCATCATGTCATTCAGCCGCTCGATCGTTTCATACTTCGCCTGCAACCACGCATGCCAATCCCGCCGCGTATGTTCGTTAAAGGAAAACTCCGAGAGATGCGCCCCCAAGCCGTTGTCAATCTGCCAGGCAATAAGCTGCGGATGCTGCCCCAACTCCGTCGCCATCGCCTTCACGATGCGCCGCGAAAAATCCCAATACACATTATTGTTCAGGCAGCAGGCCCGCCGCGTCCCCTCCCGCAACGGCAGTCCGCGCTCGTCCAGCGGCAGGATTTCCGGGTAATTCTTCGCCAGCCAGATCGGCGGCGCGGCCGTTGGCGTCCCCAGCACCACTTGGATGCCGGCCCGGCCCATGACATCCATGGCTCGGCGCAGCCACTCGAAGTCATACTTGCCCTCCTCCCGCTCGCACAGACCCCAGGTGAATTCGCCCATGCGCACCACATTCACCCCGGCGGCCACCATCAGTTCAGCGTCTTTTTCCCAGCACGCCTCCGGCGCTTCCGCCGTGCCTGCGTAAGGATAGACCCAATGCTCCGGATAGTAATCAGCTCCAAAATGCATAGCTTTGGATTGAGTTGGGGGTTAACGGAATTGAATTCACTATACCCCTCCCAAAGCTTTCGGCAACCTCAAACTCCGTAAATCGCTCCGATGTGGGGCAGGCATCCTGCCTGACGGTTCGGGCGGCATCGCTGCCGCCCGTTCACATCCCCGCCCGGCTCGCCAAGACCACCAAACGTTCGGTCGGCACCTTGAGATTTGGAAATTGGGATTTCTTTGGTCATTGTGTCATTGGACATTCTTTCGTCATTCGCGCTTCGTCATTCGTCATTTCCCGGTGGGCACTGGCTGGGCGATCAAAGCCAATAATCACCCGTTCCCTCTTCTCCCGGAGGGGTTCGCCGCCCACGCTCTCCATTCGACAATCGAAATTTGAACTTCGCAATTTGCAAAGACTCAGGCGTGCGCCTGTTCCCGCTCAAGCTCTTCTTGGCTCTGCGGACCGGTCCCGGCGGGCATCGGTTGATCAGCGACCCGCGCCTTCTGCCCCGCGCCGCCCGCACCCGCCTTCTGCGACTTCAACTCGCCCACCAGCGCCTTCACCGCCTCGTCGAACGCCTGCTTCACGTCCTTGTTGTCCGACTGCTGGCTGCGCAGGATGCGCCCCGGCAAACGCAACGACAGCGCCGCGCTGTAAACATCCGTTTCCAGGTTCCGCGCCAGCTCGATGAGCAAATGCGCCGAATCCGACGGCACCACGTCCAGGTAATCTTCCAGCTCCAGGATCCTCTCGCGGATATGTTGGAGCAACGATGGCGTGGCGTGAAAGTTTTTGTTCACCACGTTCCAGGTAATGAGTGTCATGATTTTTCTCTCCTTTTTTGCTTGGACCAGTTCAGCACCGGTCCTCGTTTTGATGTTGATTCCATTCCGGCGTGCGCCCGCTCGCGCACCCCCTCTTTAAAAACGTAATACCCTTTGGAACCAAAGGAAAAAATTTATGTATGGGGACTAGCGATCAAGCCCTCGCCCGCCTCCCCGAACTGCTCCCCAAACCCTGACCCGGTTGGTGGGGCGAGGCTACAGACGAGCCGTCCCCTCCTCTCCGCAGCTTGGATTAACCTGGATTAGCCTTGATTCGCTTGGATCAACTTGGATTCCTCACCTTGGCCGTGCGCCAGCACCTTGGATTTACCTGGATTCGACTGGAAACCGACAGCAACCCAGACCACCCATCGCACTCCCTTTCCCGGTCTGATAATCTCCAAATCTGAAAATCATCCCCGGAATTAACTTGGATGAGGTTGGATTAACTTGGATTTGCCTGGATTTGCCTGGATTCCCCCATTGGCCCTGCGCAAGCACCTTGGATTCGCCTTGATCGGCCGGCCCCCAAGGTGCGCGGCGTTCACGCCGCTTCAACACCAAACCGCCCAAACCGCCAGTACAACCCCACCGGTTCGAGCCACCCCTTGAGACTTGGTTATTGGGCATTCCCTAACTTCCGCACCCCACACTCTGAATTCCGCACTCGGAGAGGTTGGATTAACTTGGATTTGCCTGGATTCCCCCATTGGCCGTGCGCAAGCACCTTGGAGTTGCCTGGATTAACTTGGATTTAACCTTTCGCCGTGCGCTAGACCCTGGATTCGCTCGGACGTCGCGACCCCCCGCCCGCTCGAAGACGCAGAGGCCCCTCCGGGTTGGGATTTGGACCC
>JAQGOT010000408.1 GCA_028293465.1 Pedosphaera sp.
AATCCCACCTGCAAGGTATCCGCCATGATCGACAAGACCAGGGAGACGGGTGTGATCTCCGGCAGCAGCAGTCCCTTGGATAACTCGCTGGTTACCTTGAGCTTTCTTACCAGCAACAGCAGTTTGAAACCGGGGCAGCCGGTGCTCACCAGCGGCCTGGGCGGTATTTTCCCCAAGGACATCCCCATTGGACAAGTGGCGGAGGATTCCCGCCCCGTCGAGTTTGGGCTTTATACCGAGGCGCGGGTCAAACTAGCCGCCAATCTGAGCGCGCTGGAAGAGGTATGGGTTGTGCTGCCATGAACTGGTTGAATCCCATACTCGTTTTGTTGACGGCCTTCGTGGCCGTATTTCTGGAGGCCTCGTTTGGCGGTTTCCGGCATTGGTTCGGCGCGCAGATCGACCTGCTGCCGGCATTGATCGTTTATGCCAGCCTGAGTTCCACGATGGGGGTGGTGACGGTGCTGGCGGTGCTGGGCGGGTTATGGTTTGACTCGCTTTCAGCGAACCCCTTGGGAATTAGCATGCTGCCCTTGTTTCTGGTCGGCCTCTTGATTTATGCACGGCGCGGGTTGATTTTGAGGGAACAAACCTATGCTCAATTTGTGTTGGGACTGGGAGCCAGTGCCATTGTGCCATTGCTGAGCTTGCTCTTGTTACTGAGCACCCGGCAGAGCCCGCTGCTAGGTTGGGGCTCCATTTGGCAATGGTTGGTGATGAGTCTCGGCGGGGCGTTGCTGACACCGGTCTGTTTTCGACTGTTCGACGGACTCAACCATGCACTGAGTTACCGTCCCGTGAGTGAAACCAGTTTCCGGCCGGACCGCGAGATTCGCCGCGGTCGCTCCTAGCCATGCTGATTTTTGACCAACTTAAGAAAGACGACCCGCAACTCCGCTTTCTGGCGGTGATGGTGTTCGGCGGCATGGTCGTTCTTTTAGCCGGGCTGTGGTGGGTGCAGGTGGTGTCCGCCGGCTATTATCAGGATAAGCTCGAGACGCAATCCCTCCGCAGCGTGCGAATACCAGCGGTGCGGGGGAAAATTTTGGACCGCGACGGACGTCCCTTGGCGGAAAACCGGCCCAGCTACAACATCAATTTATACCTGGAAGATTTGAGCGCAAAATTTCAGGCCGCCTACGCCACCGCCTTGACGCAGACACGAAAGGGGCTGGCCTTCCAGATGGCGGCGCAAGAAAAGAGGCTGAACCGTGAATTGACCAAGCAGGAAAAGAAACAGTTCGCGGTAACCCTTAAAATCAAAAACGATCTACAAGAACAAACTCACTACGAGGTCAGCAGCAACATCGTGGCCGACGTCGGTGCCCGGCTGGAACAGAACATCCCTCTCGCACAGAAGGATTTTCAGCGGCACTACGACAAAGCACGCGCCATTCCCCTGCCCGTCCTGGCAAATTTGAATTCCACCCAGGTCGCCCGCTTTGAAGAGCAATCCATCCACACGCCCGGTATGGATATGGACATTCAATCACTGCGTTACTATCCGAACAACACAACCGCCGCCCACCTGCTCGGCTATCTGGCGCGGAACAACGATTCGAGCGAAGGCGAGCCTGCGGAATATAATTACCGCATGGATGATTATACGGGGCTGACAGGCATCGAGAAGCTTCTGGACAAGGAACTGCGGGGCACGGCGGGCGCTAAATCGGTCCTTGTCAATAATCTTGGCTACCGGCAGCGCGAAACGGTGTGGTCACCAGCCGAGCCGGGTCAGAATGTGGTACTGACCATTGACTTGGACATCCAGAAGGCTTCTGAAGTCGCCCTGCAAGAAGCGCAAGCCAATGCGCGCGGAGCCGTGGTGGTAATGGATGCGCGGAACGGCGATGTGCTCGCGATGGCTTCAAACCCCACTTATGACCCGAATTTTTTCGCCGAACGACACGATCCCGCCACCTCGGCCAAGATGTGGGAATATCTGAACGATAAAAATCTGCGGCCCCAATGGAACCGCGCCATGCAGGAAAATTACGCGCCGGGATCCATTTTCAAAATCGTGGTGGGTCTCGCAGCATTGGAACAAGGACTCAACCCGGAGGAGACTTTCCACAGCCTTGGTTATTTTCCGATGCCCGGTCGAAAACCGATCGGGGACACGGCTGGGGCGGGTGACTTCAATTTCAGCCGGGCACTGGCCAAATCGTCAAATCCGTATTTCATCACCCAGGCGCTCAAACCGGGGATGCTGCCCAAAATCATTTCCGTGGGTCAACGGCTGCACCTGGGAGAACGGACCGGCTTGCTTCCAAGGCAGGAAACGCCGGGACATTTTCCCAGCCTTAACGATGTTGCGGCCTCCTCATGGCGCGACGGTGATACGGCCAACTTCAGCATCGGCCAGGGCCCTATCGTGGTTACCCCTTTGCAAATGGCCGTCATGATTGCCGCGGTGGCCAACGGCGGAAAGGTGTTTCAACCCCGGTTGTTGACCCGTATCGAGCCGTATGGTGCGACTGAGGCAGCGCAATCATTTCCCGAAGGTCAGTTGCGCGACACGCTGGGTGTGAGCGCGCGGAGCCTGCGGATTGTGCGCGAAGCGATGCTGGCAGATGTGGAATCTCCTGAAGGGACCGGACATGCAGCCGCGATTCCGGGTTGGCGCATTGCCGGCAAGACCGGCACAGCAGAAGTGGAAAGAAACGGCAAAAAAGACAGAAGCGCCAAGAATACCTGGTTTGTTTCCTTCGCTCCCGTGGAAAATCCCCGTTACGTTGTGGTGGCGACCGTTGAAGGCGGCGCGTCCGGCGGCCTTACCTGTGCGCCGATTGCGCATAAGGTTTACCTGGCCATCCAGCAGCGCGAACAACAGCGGGATAAGAAGGCCCCAAAACCCGAAACGCTGGCCCAGATGCGATGATATTCCCCGGCATCAATAACCAACGGCAACCCCGCATCGACCTTGTCCAACTGGGGGCGGTGCTCGTGTTGATGCTGATCAGCATCGCCTTCGTTTACAGCGCCACGATGTCGAATGATTCAACCAGCGGCTTGGCTTGGTATCGGCAGAGCTATTTTCGCCAGATGGTCTGGTTTACGTTGGGGCTGGGTGCGGCGGGGGTCGTTTGCGTGATTGATTACCATGCATTGTCGCGATGGGCCTTTGTAGGGTATTGGGTTGCCATCCTGTTTCTCGTGGCGGTGCTCATTCCCCATGTCGGGTCCATGCGCTATGGCGCCCGTCGCTGGGTTGATCTCGGCGGTTTCCAATTCCAACCTTCTGAGTTCGCCAAGCTTGCCTTCATCATGGCGCAGGCCCATTTCCTGAGCCGCCCAGTGGATGAGTTGCGGCAGCGCCGCATTTTCTGGAAAGCGATCGGACTCATGCTGCTGCCCTTCTTGTTGATCATGAAGGAACCGGATCTCGGTTCCGGCTTGGTGCTTCTACCCACCGGCTTGGCGATGCTGCTGGCGGCCGGCACCCCGAAACGCTACCTGCTTCAGTTGATCAGCATCGTGGGCATTCTCGCCGGATTGTTCCTGGCCGATGTCCTCTACGCCCCGCCGAAATACCGGCTGAAGATGCAGGAATATCAAAAGAGCAGGTTGTTGGTTTATTTCAACCGGAACTACGCGGATTACGCCGGCCCGGACGCTTCCGAAGCCGAACGCAAAAAAATGCGCGAACAGCAGTTCAATGATTCGCTCAATGTGCGCCAGGCGTTGATCGCGGCGGGTTCCGGCGGGCTGACAGGCAAAGGCTGGCGCAACGGTCAACAAAATGCGCTTGGTTTCCTGCCACAAGCGGGCAAGCACAATGATTTTATTTTCTCCGTCATCGCCGAGGAGAAAGGATTTTTTGGCAGCGTGATTGTGATCACGCTTTATTCCGTGATTCTGTTCACCGGGATCAGAATCGCGGGCCAGGCGCGCGATCGCCTAGGCAAACTCTTGGCTGTTGGAGTCGTGACGCTCCTTTTCAGCCATGTCTTCATCAACATCGGAATGAACATTCGTATCATGCCTGTGACGGGCGTGCCACTGCCGCTACTCAGCTATGGCGGATCCTCAGTGCTCGGCTCGTTAATCGCCATAGGCATGTTGCAAAACGTCCATATTTATCGAAAGGCTTATTAAGCTATGAGTGAGAGAAACTTTTCCCGGCGGCGCCGGGGCGGCATGCGTTTCCGGCCGAGCAGCGGTCTGAACCCCAACCCGAACCGTCCCGACCGTGAAGCCACTGAGGCGCGCGCTGAGGTGATTGGCGAGAAAGCCGCCGAGGACAAAGTCTATGATCGCGGCCGGCATGCGCAAGAAATCGAGCGCGCCGAAAACATCGCCGCCGGTTTGCCGCCCGAAGGCGTGCCCGCCGATACCGAGCAAGGCAAGCCTGCCTCGGAACGAGCTTTTCGCGAACCCAACTTGGCGACTCCGGCGGAAGTCCAGGAAGAGAAGGCTTTTGAGCCAGTTCCCGTAGCCGAGCGGCCCCAGGGAATCGTGGAAACGATCAGGGCGGCGGCCACCACGGTACTCAAGCGAGTGCAGCGGCTCATCAAACCGGTCAAACGAACGCATAAGGAAGTCGTCATCAATGCCGAATCGCTGGAAACCCGCGTCGGAGTGCTCGAGGAAGGCAAACTTGAAGAATTCACCATTGAGCGGACCACGGAAGAAAGGTTGGTCGGCAGTATTTTCAAAGGCAAGGTTCGCAACCTCGAAGATGGCCTCAAAGCTGCCTTCGTGGATATCGGTTTCGAGAAAAACGCCTTTCTCCATTACTGGGATATTGTTCCTAGCAATTTCGACAGCGGTGTGGAACTCGTGGAGCGGGAAACCAAGAAGCGTGAGCGTCCCCGGATTACTCAGAAAGATATTCCCCGGCTCTATCCGCCGGGCAGCGATATCATTGTCCAGGTGACCAAAGGGCCGATTGGCACAAAAGGTCCTCGGGTGACGACGAATGTTGTGCTGCCGGGGCGTTATCTGGTGCTCCTGCCAAATTCTGATCAGAGCGGCATTTCGCGCAAGATTGAAAACCAACAGGAGCGCCAGCGTCTCAAACAGATCCTGCGCAGCCTGGACATTCCGGACGGGATGGGTGTGATCATGCGGACGGTGGGAGAGGGTCAGCAGATCCGTTATTTCGTGCGTGACCTGGCCTTGTTGCTTGAGGAATGGAAGCTGATCCAGGAACGGATCAAAACCCAACCTTCCGCCACCTGCGTCTTCCAAGAACCGGACCTAATTGAGCGCACAGTGCGTGATTTTCTAACCGAGGACGTCGAGCGGATCGTGGTGGATAGCCCCAAGGCATACGACCGCATGCGGGACATGATCTCGAAGATCTCCAAGCGCTCGGCCAGCAAGGTGAAGCTTTACAACGATTCACAGCCAATTTTTGACCGTTTTAACATCAGCCGGCAGTTGGAGAACGCCTTTTCCCGGACAGTGCACCTGAAGAGCGGCGGCTACATCGTGGTGGATGAAACCGAAGCGCTGGTGGCAATTGACGTCAACACCGGCCGGCACAAGGGAGGCAAAGACCAGGAATCCTCCATCTTGCGGGTCAACTTAGAAGCGGCTGATGAAATTTGCCGCCAGCTCAGACTGCGCAACATGGGTGGGCTCATCGTACTCGACTTTATCGACATGAAGTCACGCCGCGACCAGCAGAACGTGTATCAGCGCGTGAAGGACGGCTTGCGACGCGACAAGGCCAAGACGCACATCCTGCCCATCTCCCAATTGGGCCTGATGGAAATGACGCGCCAGCGGCATTCCGAGAGCGTGCACGCCGCCGTATATGACGAGTGCCCTTATTGCAAAGGCCGTGGCAAGGTGAAAAGCGCCTTGACGATGAGCGTGGAAATCCAACGCAAGCTCAGCGAGATCCTGAAAAAGCGGCCGCGTGATGAATCCGACTTCCAATTGCGGATTGTGGTCCACCCCAGCGTGCTCGAACGCCTCCGCAATGAAGACGAGAAGCATTTGATCGAGATGGAAAAGCGCTATTTCGGCAAGCTCTCCTTCCGCGCCGACCCCGCGCTCCACGCCGAATTATTCAAAATCGTCAATGTGACAAACAACGAGGAATTGAACTGACCCGGGACATCCCAGGTGGACAGTAAAACGCCCCGCAGGGAGTCTGCGGGGCGTTTAGTTTAGCGTAAGGCGACTAAAGTTATTTTGCTGCCGGTTTTTGAACCTTGGCGGCGTTAGCCTCAACCTTTTGAATCACCACGAGCCAAGCAGTATCATTCTTGGCGTCGCCGGAAAGCACCAACGGCCAATCACTCACCAACTTCTCCACATGCTTCGAAACCGGCTTGCCATCACCGTACAATTTTACCTCGACCTTGTCGCCGCCCAGGTTCTTGATATCGATCTTGCATTTGTCGCTCATGGAGAGCGGCTTGGTTTCTCCAAGAGCCAGGCCCGTATCCAAACGTTTGACCTCAAAGTAATACTTCCAACGGTAAGGTGCCTTGCTCAGCTTCTTGGTGAGTTCAGCATCGATCGACTTGTGCTTCGGGTCTGGAGATTGCGGGTCATTGGTCCCCCAAACGAGCTGCGCCTGGATGGTCAAACCATCCACCGATTGCGCAGATTCCACCTGTAAGCAAGTCGCAAAGAGACACACTGCCAGGAAAACGGAAACCGGGAGAAAACAAAGTTGCTTCATTGGGGCACAACACTAGCAAAGGGTGAGGTTTCGGTAAACTGCGAATCGTTGTTGCGATCGTAAAACCAAACCATCGTCATTTTATCCTTCTGATCGCGGAAGGTATAGGCCCCCATGTCATCCGAAGCGAGCTCCATCTCCCCGTACTGGCCAGCACCTGCCCGCGAGTGAAATACCAAGACCGTCAAGAGAATCGCCACAAAAGCAAGCCCGCCCGCGGGTGCAAACTGTCCCTGTAGCCACGATGTCCATGGAGCTTTCGGCACCGGCTCGGCCAACCGCTCCTGCAGCTGAATCTCCCGCTGAATTCTTGACCAGAAGAACTCGCGCGACTCCGGCAGTTTGGCTTCCGCTTCGTGACCAGACAATGCTTTGCTGGTATTCTGTAATTCCGCCAGCAGCAGTTGCGCTTCCGGGTCGCGGGCGAGCCGGCCCTTGACCTCAGCGGCTTCCTGCTCCGGCAATTCGCCGTCCAAGTAAGCCTGCAATCTCAATTGTGCATCGTGATTCATCATTTTAACTCTTCTGTTTTTAAATTTGCCAGCAAGACCGCCATTTTTCGGCGGGCATAAAATAACCGTGACATCACCGTTCCAATTGAGCACTCCATCGTCCGGGCAATTTCCTTATACTCCATGTCTTCAAATTCATGCAACACTAACACGGTCCGGTGTTCATGCGACAATTGCCCCAGTGCCGCATCGATCCGCTTCCGCAACTCCGCCCGCTCCAATCGCTCCGTCGGGTTCGTGGTCACCACCGGCATCTGCCGCTCGACGCCGCCCGACTCCTCATTCATCTCCTCGATCGACTCGGTCCGCTGCCGTTTGCGCTTCCGCAACTGATCAAGGCAGAGGTTGATCACAATCCGCGTCATCCACGTCCCGAAACTCGATTCCCCTTGAAATTGTTTCAGCCGCTGCCAGCTTTTGACCCATGCTTCCTGAGAAAGATCCACTGCTTCGTCTTCGTTCCGCATCATGCTGAACGCGCGCGCATAAATTTTATCCCGGTGCCGCGCCACCAATTCCTCAAAGGCCGCCATCTCACCCCGTTTGGCTGCCTTCACCAGTTGCTCATCACTGGCGGAAGAATGGTCTTCGGTCTTCATTTAATTCGACGGACGCAAACAGGCAGGTATTCAATACCCCTATAACTTCCCTTTCGTACTGGGCACCTGCCCAGAAATCCTCGTATCTTGTTGACAGGCAACATCTACTGCCTTCGCGAACGACTTGAATAACCCCTCCACGATATGATGTGGTTCATCTCCATACAATAACTCCAAGTGCAAATTACAGCGAGCTTCATTGGCGAATCCTTGGAAAAACTCACGCGCCAGCCCAAACCGAAAGGCGCTGGACATATCCTGCCCCTTTTCCGATTTGCTCAACCGCTTTTGCGCCCATGAATCCAATCCCCGCCAGACCAGGTACGGCCGGCCACTGAAATCAATAACGCACCGCGCCAGACATTCGTCCATCGGTACATAAGCCTCACCCGAAAACGGATTTCGCGGATCAAACCCAGCGCCGTAACGCCGGATCCCCCGCTTTTCCCCCAGTGCCTGTGCAAACGCCTGCCCCAACGCGATCCCGCAGTCCTCCACCGTATGGTGTGCATCCACCGCCAGGTCCCCCACACATTTAAGTTTCAGATCCAGCACGCCGTGCTTGGCGAACAGCGTCAACATGTGATCAAAAAACGGAATCCCCGTCTTGATGGTGGTATTACCCGATCGATCTATCTTCAACTTATGCACTATTCGTGTTTCGTTTGTCACTCGATTAATCGGGGCGCTCCGGCTTTGCATAAAGCAGTATTAACCAAACCTGAGGCAGAACACAAACGACAATTCACCTCGCAGCCAGGGGAGCCCGCCCCACGGAAGAACTTGGGCTGGCGCCACCATAACTTGGGAGAAGCAACAATCCTTCCGCTGTGGTCTTGCTCGGCTCGCACTTAGTGAACAGAGTTCTTCTCCTCCATTTGCCGCCACTTTCCCACGGCGTTCAAAAGTAGCTTGCAGGCCTAACCTCGCATTTTGCAGCAAAACCTTTGGGGCTCAGTGAACAATTGGAGTGGCAAGCTTTTGCTTCAGTTCATCGATCTCTTTCTGAACGGCTATCGGTTGGGGCGAGACTTTAACTTCAAGCTCTCGATAATAAAGCGTTTTGCGCAAATCCCCCTGCTCTTCTTCCAGATGAGCCAGGTTGATGATCAGCTTCAGATACATGCCATCGTCCGGCTTCTGGCTCGTTTCCGCCTGCGCCTGCCAGCGGCGGAGACCCAGTTCCCAGAGATTACGCGCCCGGACCGGGTCGTGACGGTTCTCAAAATAGAGCTGGCCGAGCTCGAATAAAATTTCGGAGCTCGTCGGATTGGCACGCAGTCCCTCACGGAGAAATTGCTCGGCTTCATCCACCTTGCCCAGGCGTTTGCGTAACCAGAACGCGGCCACCGTATAGGTTTCGATCCGTTCCGGGTCCATGTCCGCGGACAGCCGCAACCAAGGCAGGATTTCCCGCGCGTCGCCGGGCTTCTCAAGATGGGAATGGCTGGACGGATAAAAGTGACGCCCAAAACGGTCGATCCAATCCTTGGGTGCGCCCAGAAAGTTCATGGTCTGCTCATGCTCATGTTCTTCCTTTTCGTCCTTCTCATCATGAGGCTCTTCCGTCATGTGCTTGGTGTCGATTGATTGCCGGGCAGCTTGTTCAAAAATCGAAGGATAATAGCCGCTGTGAAAATAAATATCCGCCTTCACGAAGAAATGGTTGGCAAACATGCGGCGTCCATCCCCCAGCAGCACGTTGAGAAAATTATCCGATTGGGCGCGTGCCGTCCACTGTCCGGGGCGACACTGAAGGCACGTTGCCAGCGTGAAACAGACTGTCACGAGGAACACCAACCCCAGATATGGCGAGCACTTCTTCACTTGTTCAGCGCCTTGCGCCGGAAACACAGCCAGGTGGCGACCAGAAAGAACGCCGTGTAAGCCGCCCCATAGAGGGAGGCCAATGCGCAATAGCCCCAAGGCACCAACCCCTTGCTGTGGACCACTAGGTCCCGGACATCATACCACTCCAGATGGGGGATGAGAAAGTAGATGACAGACAGCAGCGTGCGGATCGGCTCCGCCTGTTGCAATGCCACCTGGTGCAAATAGCGGCCCAAACCCCAGATGCCCAGCACCACCACAAATGAGATGGTCCCGTTCGACGAAGGCGCGGCAAAGATCACCGATCCAAGCAGGACCAAGGCAATCACCACCGCTATGAACACCCATTGCAGCCAGAGAGCCTGCAGATAACTCAGGACCGGCCATTCGTGTTCACGCGAACCGCTGATCAGTCCGAGAAACAGATAAAACATCACGAGCGCAACCCCGCAGGCGAACCAGCAACCGAGGAATTTCCCCACCACCACTTGCGCTCGGCTGACCGGTTTTGCCAGCAAAGGGAAAATGGTGCGGTTCTCCCGCTCGGCCGGAATCTGCCGCGCCGCCGTGCCGATGGCGATGACCAACCCCGAGAGCCAGATCAGCAAGAGGCAAATTTCCTTCAGATAACGGACGATCTTATCGTCATGGAACAGGTTGGCCGAGGCCATCAGCAAGGTGATGATCGCCGTCAGGACGAAGAGGACGTAAAAATCCTTCCGCCGATACAGCTCCTTGATGACCACCTGGGACAGGGCAAGAATTGTGTTCATGGCTGCGGCGCGGGCTGGTACCCGATAATTTTCAGAAAAATCTGTTCCAGGTTGGACTGGTATTGTTGCATTAACTCATTCACGCGGCCTTCGACCTTCAATTGTCCTTGATGGAGAATCGCCACCCGGTCACAGACCGTTTCCACCTCACCCAACTCATGCGAGGAAAAGAAAACCGTCTTGCCCTCGTTCTTCAACCGCTGGATGATCTCCCTCACCTTCATCCGACCAATTGGATCAAGTCCGCTGGTCGGCTCGTCGAGAATCAGCAAATCGGGGTTGTTGATCAGCGCCTGCGCCAGGCCGACCCGCTGTTGCATGCCTTTGGAGTAGCTCTTGATCGGCCGTTTGCGAACCGACTCGAGTTCCACCAACTTGAGGAGCTGATCGATCCGTTTGCTGGCTTCCAAACGCGGTATGCCAAACACCTTCGCGTAAAAGCGCAACAGTTCCTCCGCCGTCAGGAATTTGTAATAATACGTAAGTTCCGGCAGGTAACCGATCCGCTGCCGGGCGATGGGTTCCCGCACATCGACGCCAAAAAGCGAGGCGGAACCGCTGGTGGCATTCACGAAGCCGAGCAGGACATTCATGGTGGTGGTTTTGCCGGCGCCGTTTGGCCCCAGGAAACCAAACACTTCCCCCGTGTGAACACTCAGGTTTAATTTGTTGACCGCCAGCTTGGTGCCCTGCCCCAGGCCGCCGCTACGGTACTCGACGCACAAATCTTTAATGTCCAATATCGCGCTCATTCGTGCTTGCTGCTTTGCAGTTTCACGCCTCAATTCTATTTCAGGCTGGGTTTCCGACAATGAAAATTTCAAGCGGTTCCGCCCGGCGTTTGCTGAACTCGACGCACGAAAAAGGCTTTGGAACGAATTCCAAAGCCTTTTCTGGAAAAAAGTCCCCTTAATTCAACTGATGGGTGCTCGACAGGGGGATGCACTTGGGCGCGGTCTGGAGATCGTTGATCGTATAGCTGGTCGCGAACCCGCTCAGGGAATCAGACGGGCAAGTCGGGGCCGTGCCGTTGGTGCCGCGGCCCAGGTAAGGCTGGATGTTCGCGAGCGTCGGGGTTACCGTCTGGCCGGCCTTGGCTTCCAAAGCCCATTGTTGCTTGGCACCGTCCAATTGGCGGAGGTTGTTGATGCAGGCGTTCTGTTGCGCGGTCGTGCGGGCGCGCACGAAGT
>JAQGOT010000433.1 GCA_028293465.1 Pedosphaera sp.
ATTTCGCTGATCAGGCTGACCTGCACCCCGCGCCGGTCGGCTTCGGCCACCTGCACTTCGGCAGCCGTGGCTTGCACCGAGCGCCGGACGCGACCAAAGAGATCCAATTCCCAGGTTGCATCAAAGCCCGCGTCGTAAAGTTCGATTTGCCGGTTCTTGCGCGAAACCCCGGGTTGAAAATCCTTGCTGAACAATGTGCGGTTGTAGTCGGCCACACCGTTAACTGCGGGGAGCAGGTCGAACTGCGTTTGCCGGTGCAGCGCTCGTGCTTCGCGCAACGTGGCGGTGGCGATGCGCAGGTCATAATTGTTGGTCAACGCAAGATCGACCAGTTGGTTCAACTTCGGGTCATCGAAGCCGCGCCACCACGCAATGGCGGCTTCACCTGCGCTCATATTCGTTTGCGCGCCGTTCCCGAACGCCGCCGGAACGGCGGTTTTCGGTGCTTTGTAATTCGGGCCCACCGCGCAGCCGGCCAGGATCAAGACTCCAATCGCGATCAGGGAACTTTTCGCGCCCCAAGAGCGGTTGCGCTTTTTCAGGTCTGCGGGATTGTGGTTGGTGTTATTGGATAATTTCGAAACGCTTGCAAACTTCATGTGGAATGATGGTCGGAGTGAGTCGGTAGGTTCGGACTGGAAACTGGAGCGACGGCCGGAGTTAATCCCGCGGGGTTACTGTGAACTTTTCTGCGTTCGGCGAACCAGCGGATGACCGCGTAGAACACCGGCGTCAGAAAGATGCCGAAGAAGGTCACACCCAACATGCCGCTGAACACCGCGGTGCCGAGCGCACGCCGCATCTCCGCGCCCGCGCCTTTCGCCAGCAACAGCGGCACCACGCCGAAGATGAAAGCAAAGGAGGTCATCAAGATCGGCCGCAGACGCAGCCGGCTGGCTTCCACCGCCGCTTCCGCCCGCGGCAGACCGGCGTCCTGGCGTTGCTTGGCAAACTCGACAATCAGGATCGCGTTCTTACAGGCCAGCCCCACGAGCACGACGAAGCCGATCTGCGTGAAAATGTTGTTATCCATTCCGCGCAGCTTGATGCCGACAATCGCGCTGAGCAGGCACATGGGGACGATCAGGATGATCGCCAGCGGCAGCGACCAGCTTTCATATTGCGCGGCCAGTGTGAGAAACACAAAGAGCACGCACAGCGCGAATATGTAACCCGCGGTGTTGCCCGCGAGCGTTTCCTGAAGTGTCAGTTCGGTCCATTCAAAGCCCATGCTGGACGGCAGATTCTCCCGGGCCATTTGCTCCATCATGGCAATCGCCTGGCCGGTGCTGATTCCCGGAACGGTGTTGCCGGTCAACTCGGCGGATGGATACATGTTGTAACGGACAATTTTGTCAGGCCCCGTGGTCTCATGCACCTGGACCAAGGTGCCCAGCGGCACCATTTGGCCGGCCGCGTTGCGCGTCTTGAGTTCCATGATGTCCTTCGGTTGGCGGCGAAAGGGCGCATCCGCCTGCGCCGTGACCTGGTAGGTGCGACCGAACAGGTTGAAATCGTTCACGTAGAGCGACCCCAGATAAATCTGCAGCGTGTCAAAAATCTGGCTCAGCGCCACGTCCATGGTTTTTGCCTTGGTGCGGTCCACGTCCACGTAGAGTTGCGGCACGTTGGCGCGGAAAGACGTCAGCACGCCCTGTAATCCTGGTTGCTTGTTTGCAGCCCCGGCGAGCTGAAACGTCGCCGCCTGCAACGCTTCCAATCCGGCGCCAGCCCGATCTTGCACCTGCATTTTGAAACCGCCCACGATCCCCAATCCGTTCACGGATGGTGGCGGAAACACGCCGATGAACCCTTCCTGGACGCCTGCGCATCGTTTGCGCAACTCTGCCACAATCTTGTCGCTGGTAAGGCCGCGCTTCATCCGCTCATCGAAGTCATCGAGGATCACGAAAATGGTGCCGGCATTCGGACTCGCGGTCAGGCTGATCGGCGACAACCCCGCCAAGTCGATGGACGCTTTCACGCCGGGTGTTTCCCGGGCAATCTTGCTGATCCGGTCCACTACCTCGCCCGTCCGTTCCAGCGAAGCGGCATCCGGCAGTTGAGCCATCATCGCGATGTAACCTTTGTCCTGCGGCGGGATGAACCCCGTTGGCACCATCTTGAAGCCAAAATAAGTCAAGCCCAGCAGCCCCAGATAGACCACCAACGCCGCCGCCCCAAAACGGATCAACCGCCCCACGATCCGGCTGTAGATTGCCGTGCCGCTCTCAAACGCCCTGTTGAACCCGCGGAAAAACCAGCCAAACGTCCCGTTCAGCAATCGCGTGAACCAATCGTCCCGTCCATGATGCGGCTTCAGCAAAATCGCGCACAACGCCGGGCTGAGCGTCAACGAGTTGAACGCCGAAATCAGCGTGGAAATCGCGATCGTCAACGCAAACTGCCGGTAGAACTGCCCGGTGATGCCGCTGATGAACGCCGTGGGCACAAACACCGCGGTCAAGACCAACCCGACCGCCACCACTGCGCCGCTCACCTCATCCATCGCCTTGCGCGTCGCGTCCCGCGGCGACAGGCCCAGCGCGATGTTCCGTTCAACGTTCTCCACCACCACGATGGCATCATCCACCACGATGCCAATTGCCAGCACCAGACCGAACAACGAGAGATTGTTCAGGGAAAAGCCCATCGCCGCCATCGCCGCGAACGTGCCGATCAGTGACACCGGCACCGCCAGCAATGGAATGATGGAGGCCCGCCAGCTTTGCAGAAAAATCACCACCACCAGCACGACCAGCAGCATCGCCTCAACCAGCGTGTGGAACACCGCTTTGATGGATTCCCGCGTAAATCCGGTGGTGTCGAAAACAATCCGATATTCCAAACCTGGCGGAAACCGCTCCTTCAGTTTCTCCATCAGCGCATGCACGGCGTCGGAAGTCTCGATGGAATTGGAACCCGGCAACTGGAAAACGCCCAGCGTCGCATTGGGCTGGCCGTTCAGTTTGCTGTCCATGCTGTAATCGCGTGCGGCCAGTTCCACCCGCGCCACGTCGCGCACGCGGGTTACCTGCCCATCCGCGCCGCTCTTGATGACGATGTCCCCGAACTGCTGTTCATCCGTCAATCGTCCCTGCGCGTTCACCGTCAACTGGTAGGGAACCCCTTGCGCCATGGGTGGCGCGCCGATGATCCCCGCCGCCACCTGCACATTTTGCTCGCGAATGGCATTGACCACATCATCCGCCGTCAGGCCGCGCGCGGCGACCTTCTCCGGATCCAGCCAGACGCGCATGCTGTAATCGCGCGCCCCAAAGACCGTGACCAACCCGACACCCGGCGCCCGCGCCAGCGCGTCCTTCACCTGCAGGTAAGCGTAATTGTCGATATACAGCTTGTCATAACGCCCGTCGGGAGAAATCAGATTCACCACCAACGTGATGTCCGGCGAGCGCTTGGCGGTGGTCACACCCACGCGCCGCACCTCTTCCGGCAGGCGTGGTTCCGCCACCGCCACGCGGTTTTGCACCAACACCTGCGCCTTGTCGATGTCCGTCCCGAGCTTGAAGGTGATGGTCAGCGTCACGCTGCCGTCGCCCGTGCATTGCGCCGACATGTAGAGCATGTTCTCAACGCCGTTGACTTCCTGCTCGATGGGCGTGGCCACGGTGTCGGCAAGTACCTTCGGATTCGCCCCGGGATACCTTGCGGTCACCACTACGGTGGGCGGCACGATGTCAGGAAATTGCGCCACCGGCAGCTTGAACACCGCGAGTCCGCCGACGATGAGGATGACGATCGACAGCACCGACGCAAAAATCGGGCGGTCGATAAAAAAATGGGAAAATTTCATAACGGGTCAGGGACAGCCCACAAAGGCAAACGGCGGCGTGGTTATTGTCTGGCGGCGGCCAGCGGTGGAACGGGAGTGCCCGCCAAAGCTTCCCGTTTGGGAGTGACCTTCGCTCCGGGGCGAACGCTCATCAGGCCGTTGACCATGACCCAATCGTTGGATTGAATCCCTTCGCGGACGACACGCAACCCGTCGATGATCGGCCCGAGTTTCACCATCTTGTATTCGACCATGTCCTGGTCATTGATCACGTAAAGGAATTTTTGTCCTTGGTCTGTGCCCACTGCCAGATCGGGAACCAGCAGGGTTTGGTACTTGCCGCTGCCCGGCACGCGCACGCGGGCAAAATATCCCGGTTGCAACAACCGGTCCGGGCTGGGATTTGGAAACACGCCGCGCACCCGCAACGTCCCGGTGGCGGGATCAATCCGGTTGTCCACGAAATCAAGCACCCCTTTGTGCGGGAACCCTTTCTCATTCGCCAATTCCAGCTCGCACACGACCTGCCCGTCGCGCATGTTGTCCCCTTTGCCCTCGCGGGTCATCTGCTGGTATTTGAGGGCCGATTGCTCGTCCGCATCGAAATAGCAGTAAACCGGATCCACCGAAACGATCGTGGTAAGCAGCGTGGACTGGCCTTGGTTGCCATTGACCAGGTTGCCTTCCGTCATGAGCTTCCGGCCTATGCGCCCATCCACCGGTGCGATGATGTGCGTGTATTCAAAGTTCAATTTTGCGGTCTCCACCAACGCCCGGGCGGATTGGATCATGGCCTCGGCCTCGCGTTTGGCGTTGCTGCGGGAATCAGCTTCCTCCGCGGAAATGGCCTTGGACTGGAGCAACCGCTCCGCCCGCGTCAAATCATTGCTGGCCAGTGCCAGCCGGGTTTCCGCCTGCTTCAGGTTCGCCTCCGCGTGGTCCAGTTCCGCTTGATAGGGCCGCGGATCAATCACGAACAGCAAATCACCTTTCTTGACCTCCGCCCCATCCTTGAACTGCACCGACTGCAAATAGCCGCTGACGCGCGCGCGCACTTCCACCATCGCGACTGCATCCAGCCGGCCCGGGTACTCATCCCACTCCACCACTTCGCGCTGCGCCGGTTGGCTGGCGGTCACGGCGGGGGGCGGTCGCACCGCGGGCGGGCTCGACTTCTGGCATGCGGTGGCCAGCAAACAAAGGGCGGCCAGGCTGCCCAGGGAACTGGGCTTGAATTGTGTTCTCATAAATGATGGTAAAAATCGTCAGGCAATCGTCTGCGGATCATGGACCAGCCATCAGCCGGCAAGATCCACCGCGTCCGGTCGTCCCCACAAATAATGGGCACGCTGAATTTCCGTTCCTTGACCCAATGGACCCGAATCGCTCGTCGTTTCGGGGACGAGCCCGCCGCCGAACTTGTTAGTGAATAGATGCTAACCATGTTCGCAAGAATTATTTAAGCCTAAATTTCGTCAAACGCCAAGGCGAGCGCTTTCGGATTGTAATGGGTTGCGATGGCTTTGTCGGTCATTCCCATTCCCCGCAAGGCGAACCACGCCGCCTGGTTCAGCAGTTCTTCGTGCGAAACCTTGTAGTCCATGGCCGGCGGAGTCGGCAGATGAACCAGTGAAATCCACGCCCCCACGTGTTGGGCCAGATAGGCGCGATTGCGGTTGCTCACCGGACTTTTCACCACGTCGCCCGCTGCCGTCGCAGCCTCCAGGCAGGCTTGTATTTGGGAGCAGAAACAGTCGAAGCGATTTTGATAGAGAATGCGGGCAAACGCTCCATCTTCAAGGAAACTCTTGATCATCAGCCGATGGCGCGTATCCCACTCAATGGTTCCCACGGGCCGCCCCAGCACCAATGCCCTCATCAAAAAATAAACCAAGTGAACCAAAGTCGAGGTGGAAGGCTCCAGGTCGGCCAGTTTCTGGGTCACCGTTTCGGTTCCCTTGCAACTAAAATTCTGAATCTCGACGTAAAGCGCTTCCTTGCTCGGAAAATGCTTGTAGAGGAGCGGCTCGGAAACCCCGGCGGCTTTGGCCAACTCCTTCGTGGTGGTCTCCGCGAAACCTTTCCGCGCAAACAGCGGCAGCGCCGCCTTGACAATGGCCAGCTTCCGATCTTTCGCTGTCATGCGCTGCTTGTTCACGCGGGCAGGTTAGTGAGCGCTCACTTATGAGTCAAACAAAATTTTAGCCCCTCCCCTCCAGTCGAATCCCGCACCGAATAAGTTGAATTATTCGGGCTGCCGCGCTACCCTAACAGCGTGTTGCAAACTGACTTTACGGGCGGGCGCGTGGGCATACGGCGTTTCCGAACAGATGATATTCCGCTGCTGTTCGAAGCCGCGCGTGAATCGATCAACGAACTCTCGGCCTGGATGGTCTGGTGTCATCCGGGCTATTCCGTGGCGGACAGCGCGTCCTTCATTTCGGGATGCTGCGCCGAATGGGACCGGGGCGGACACTTTAGCTTCGTCATCCATGATGTTCGTGACGGCGCTTTTCTCGGCAGTGTGGGACTGAATCAAGTGAACCGAATCCACAGTTTTGCCAACATCGGTTACTGGGTGCGAACGAGCTGTACTGGTCAGGGTGTGGCCGCCGCCGCAACCCGCCTGATTGCCCAGTTCGGTTTGCAGGAACTGGGTCTCAACCGGCTGGAATTGCTGGTGCCCACCGGCAATCAGCCCAGCCAGCGGGTGGCGGAAAAGACCGGTGCCAAGCTCGAAGGCGTTTTGCGGAAACGCCTTTTGCTCCAGGGAGCGCCGCACGATGCCGCCCTGTATTCATTGGTGGCCGAAGATTTGCAGGTTTCAACCCATCGTAAGCTCGCCGCCCACCAGCAATTTTAATTGCCGGCTTACGCCCGCGGCCACAACCGCAGCCACACGCGTTGCGGCGATTGGATCAAGATCTCTCGCATCAGCCCCTCCATGTTTGTCGCCTCCGGTTCATGCAACCGTTGCGCCAGCATGAGCGCGACCAGGAATACCGCGCCGGCGCCGGCAAAAAAGATGCTGAACCGGTTCCATTCCAGGCAAAGCCAGGTCGTTTTCCAATTACCCACCGCATCGATCAACAAACCCCACCCGATCGGTGCCAGGCCGAGACAGACGCTCCCAAGCACGGAGTAGAGGGCAAAGAAATGATTGCGCCCCATCACCGGAATCACGGCCATCGCCAGCCGGGTGTTGGCCATCTGGACCAAG
>JAQGOT010000463.1 GCA_028293465.1 Pedosphaera sp.
AGCTCCGGTTTTTCCCGAACACCGTTTGTGCGGCTTGCATGAGGTGGCGGGCCAGGTCGATTCTGATCCGTTTGCGACTGGGTCGCCGATGGAGCAGGCCGTGGCCCGTTGCCTACGGTTTCTGCCCCGCCGTGGTGGCCGCCTTTTTTGCAGCACTCGGTGGATTAGGCTTGGACGGTGGCAGTTCGGCATGTCCCGGCGTGATTTTATTGAGGTTCGGCGTGATGTCTGCCTCGACGTTGCCGGTGGCCCAGGCGATGCCCCCGAACAGCATTTCCTGAAAACGCGAACTCGTCCACACATCCTCGCGGTGGCCCATCGAAGTGTAAAACACGCGCCCTTTCCCGTGCATCCGCGCCCAGGTGGCAGGGTAGGGTGGGCGCTGGTATGGCTCGCCGTCCATCCCTTCAGTTTCCTGCGCCAGGATCACGTGAAGGTTGTCCGAGAAGTCCTTCAAGGAATACCATTCTTCCATCAGGTCGAAACTTGGGCCGTAATTTTTGAAGCCTGGAAATCCGGAATCAGCCAGGCGCATTTTGCTGGTCTGCTGCTTGCCATGAATAATGAATTCCGCTCCGATCATGCGCACATACGGGTCGGCCTTCGCGCCGTAATTGAAATAACGGGCCGAGCGATCTTTGGTGTCCGCGCCCGGCCCTTCGTTGGTGTGGAACGTGTCCGTGGCTGAATGCGTGCCGATGAATCCTTTGCCATTCTTGATCGCCTCCAGGAACGCGGCCTTGCCCGCCGGGGTCATCGGCGGGTTTTTGTCGGTGCCGGGTTCGGTCAACAAACCGGTGGTGTAAAAAAAGTAGGCGTCAAATCGGGCGAGATATTCCGGCGTGAACAGGCTGCCGTCCTTCGAAAAGGTGAATTCGATCCCATGTTTCGGGCCAAGCCGCGCGAGAATATTTTCCGCAAAGCTGGGTTCGTCCCCCTTGCGCTTGATGACGCTGTGCTCATAGCCGGAGGACTTCGAGAAGAACAGGACTTTTTTGGTCTTGGGCTGCGCGCTGGCGGCAAAGTTCCAGCCAGCCAGGCCAAGGCCCAGCGCGGTGACGCCGGTGCGGAGGATCATTTCACGTCGGTTCATAATATATAAAGTGTGATTTCACGGGCTTCTCTTTCCTGAGACGTTCCGGTTCCAAAGCAGGTTACCGTGCTTCGCCCGCCAAGCCGGTTGACAGCCCGGTTCGGCTTTAACGGCTCCTGAGTTTTACATCTTTTTCCTGCGTTAACCAAGCTTTCTCCTCTGTCTTACCCCGGATGCCACGGAAATCAGCGGTCCGTGCGAGCGGTGATTGAACCAGCGCCGGTTGGTTCGAACTTTGCAAAAGCATGATGAGTCTCCGCATCCCAAATGCAGCACATTTCCTCACGCTGGGAAGCAAGCCGGATCAGTAGGCCACCAATTCCCATCAGTTGTGGCTGAGACCACGAGCTGCGCAACTTCTGCGCAGCTCAACCCCTTTGCTGAGCAACTTCTGCGCGCCTGGTCTCGTTGTGCGGAGAAAAGAATGCCTTTTATGGGCATTATCCGTTCCCGCGCCGTTGGCACGTTATTTGCCTTACATCAACAGCATCGACAGGCACAGGGCGTAAATAAGCGTCGCGTGCGGCTGAAAAAACGTTAATCAAAACGAAACTAGCTATGAAAAAACTTAAGAAAATCCTCGTGGTGGCCGGCTGTGCCGCGGCCCTTAGTCTCAGCGTCGGCAACCTTGCCGCGCAAAATGGTCGCCCTGATCCCGCGCAGATGAAGCAGCGGATTGTGGATGGCTGGCGCGACCAGTTGGACGTCAAGGATGATGGCGAATGGAAATTGATTTCCGACGCGATCGGCAAGGTCATCGACACGCGCATGGAAATTGGCTTTGGCGGCGGCGGCGGCATGGGGTTTGGCCGGGGCGGCAGGCGCGGGGGCGATACGAACAACGCAACCGCCGGCGATCAAGGTGGACAAAACCGCCGTCGTGGATTCGGCCCGCCTCCCAGCGCGGAAGCCGAGGCTCTGCAAAAAGCGATCGACGCAAAAGCTCCGGCGGACGAAATCAAATCAAAACTTGCGAAACTCCGCGAAGCGAATAAGGCCAAGGAAGCCAAACTCGAAGCAGCGCAGGACGATTTGCGCAAAATACTCACCGCCCGCCAGGAAGCCGCCGCAGTTGTGGGCGGACTCTTGAAGTAACGCCGGCCGGTCGCAAACGACATTGAAGCTGTTATTCAAATGATCAACGATACTGTAGCCCCGGATTCTGCTCTGACGCAGTTGCTCGACCGGATGGTGGGAGCGAAGCAGCTATCGTTGACCGATGCGGCAGCCCTGGTCCGGCAATCCCGGCCCGGCGCGAAGGCGGTCGTTGAATCCGAGAACGACGTCCTTCAGTGGTTGGCGCAGGAATACGATGTAACGTACACCACGCTGGATAATGTCGAACCGGACCGCCAGCTTCTCTCCTTGTTCCCGGCCCGCGTGCTGCTGAAGGAGGAACTGTTGCCCTTGCAGCGGGTGAATGGCAGTGTTGAAGTTGCCACCAGCCGCCTCTTCGCAACCCAGGGGCTGGACACGCTCAAAACCTTGACCGGCTTGAAAATCAAGCCGGTCCTCGCTCCGAGCGAAGCCATCCAGCGCGAGATGAAGAAGCACCTCGGTGTGGGTGCGGACACCATCGACACGCTGGACGAGGGCGCGCCGCTGCAAGTCGTGGATGACGGCCAGGAGGAAGACAACAACCTGGACGGCGCCGCCGAAGACGCCTCCATCATCCGTTTCGTCAACCAGGTGTTATCGGATGCCATCGAGTTGCGCGCGTCGGATATTCACCTCGAACCGTTCGAGGATGAATTGCGTATTCGTTACCGGATTGACGGTGTGTTGCAGGAAGTGCCGGTGCCGGCGCAGATCAAGCGGTTTCAACCCGCCATTGTTTCGCGTGTAAAAATCCTCAGCCATCTGA
The DNA here is from genome assembly GCA_028293465.1 of Pedosphaera sp. GTDB lineage: Bacteria > Verrucomicrobiota > Verrucomicrobiia > Limisphaerales > Pedosphaeraceae > JAQGOT01. Next base: position 2,958 of record JAQGOT010000463.1, read on the forward strand.
ACATCGCCGAGAAGCGGCTCCCGCAGGACGGACGCATCAAGATCCGCCTCGCGGCCGCCGAGGTTGACATCCGCGTGTCCGTGATCCCCATGCTGCATGGTGAAGCCGTGGTGCTGCGCTTGCTCCGCCAGAATTCAACCCTGCTCGGCATGGCCAAGATGGGCATGGGCGAGCGGGAGATCAAAAGTTTTCAACGGGTGCTCCAGTTGCCCCACGGCATCATCCTCGTGACCGGCCCCACCGGCAGCGGCAAAACCACCACGCTCTACACTGCGCTGAG
>JAQGOT010000518.1 GCA_028293465.1 Pedosphaera sp.
GACCTGCGAACTCGAGCCATCCAAGCGGGCTACAAGCCGGTGCTCCGACGGTTCGGGGGCATTGCGCGGATGCGCCCACAAAGGCTTGGCTAGATGCGCCTACCTTGCAAATTGGCAGGTGCGCCTCTGCCAGCCTGCAGCACCGGCAGAAAACCGCCCCCCATGTGAGACCGGCGTGCGGTTCTTCTATGTAGCGGCGGCCATCCTGGCTGCCAGTGAGTGCGGCTTCCAGCCGCGCGTTCATCACCGACATCGCCGCAGCGCCAGGCTGCATGCAATCGGCTCGGTTGAAAAAACTGATCTGTGCCCGGCGGCGGGGCATGGTTGAAAAAGGCCGTTGGGTTAACATCCTCGGCGGATTGGCGCCGCCTCTGATTTATTGATCCGTGGGGGAGGCAGGTGAGAATTCAAGACCCTTCACCGGTAACGACCTCAGGAAATTCAATCCCTTGAGCCCACCCGCGATTCTCACTGAGCAAACCGCTCTGTGTTGGTCCACACGGGCCTAAGGAATATCTCGTGGTGTTCATGCTCACGGCGCTCGCGCGTTGCACACCCCGAAATCACCGCGGCTACTTTCCATTGCGGCAAGTCTTCCCGCGACCCACGACTGAACCAGTCGTGAATGCATAAAGCCACGTCCGCTTGGAGTGGTGCTGGAAACCCCGAGAATTGTTCCAATCACCGGCTGCTTGACGCCCCTCTCGTCCGTTGGTTCGTATTTGATCCCCCGTGACGAGGGCGAAGATTTGCCGGGCAGGCTCGGGCAGCCGGATGGCTTCCAAGCTCACATGGAGAAGCTCAAGGATAACTCAACCGGTAAAACTGGTTGGCCGCCGGCCGGGGAACGACCACCTGATTTGTGCCCGCCACAACCGCCGCGGTATTGGTCTCCGTGATCCAATTTGGATTGCTCAAACTGGAACTTTGCTGGAGCTTGAAACCTGCGGTGGGTGCCGGCCAGGAGAACACGACTGTGTTGGTGCTCGTGCTGCGCGTGGTGAGCGATGGTGCCGCGGATTGACCGAGAAAATAACTCCGCAGACCATCGGCCCCGTTCGCCAGATAGGCGTAAGGGCCCACCACCGTTACGCCTTGCGCCGGTCCCGCATCGTTGATGCTGCTGACGTTGATTGGATTGGTCGGATCGGAGACGTCGTAAATTCTAAGCCCGTCGGAGTCATTCGCCAGGTAGGCGTAATTCCCCGACACCGTCACGCCGTTGGCAAACCCGCCATTATCAATACTGCCTAGACTGATGGGATTGGTAGGGTTGGACACATCGTAAATGTGAAGACCGTTACCGCCATTGGCCAGGTAGGCGTAGTTGCCCGCCACGGCGATTCCATAGGCATACCCGTTGTTGTTGATGTGGGCGATGCTGACCGGACTGGCTGGGTTGGCAACGTTGTAGATCCGCAGCCCGTCACTACCGTTGGCCAAGTAGGCGTAATCGCCCGCCACCGCCACCCCTCGGGCGGAGCAGTCCTCGTATATCTGACCGACGCTGACTGGATTCACCGGGTCCGAAATGTTGTAGATCCGCAGGCCGTCGGAGTCATTGGCCAAGTAGGCATAATTGGCCGCCACCGCCACCCCGTTTGCCAATCCCGCGTCATAGGCATGTCCCACGTTGGTCGGTTTGGCCGGGTTTGAAATCGTATAGATGCGCAGGCCGTCGTCGTAATTCGCCAGATAGGCGAAATGGCCGGCGACCACCACCCCGTACGGATATCCGCCATTGTTGGTGTGGGCCACGCTCACGAGATTCGTCGGGTTCGAGATGTTGTAAACCCCAAGACCGTAGGCGTCGTCAGCCACGTAGGCGTAGTTTCCTGAAACCGCCACGCTGTAAATGAACCCAACATTCCCGAAATGGCCCACACTGACTGGAGCGGCTTGTGAAAAGGACCGCTCTGTTGTGCAGCACAACAGAGCGGTGATCGAAAGCGCCAAGGAGGCAATCTCTTTCTGTTTCATCCCTTATTACCTGGTTAATATCAGGTCTTCGCTAAAACTGAGGCGGATCAAGGAAGTGAAGTGGAGTTGGTGTAGGGGAGTTCCGTCCAGGTCTTGCCCACCCAACCGCGGACTGATCCGTCACTTTTCAGGCTCTCATCGTAATGGAAATTCCAATGTCCCCTCAAACTCAGGCTGCGGCACACGAGCGCACCCCCGGTATCCTGGACGTTGTTGCCGCCGCCGCCGCCGGATACATCCGCGTCTGGCGCATAGACGCAGGCTGTCCACCCGGCGTTGCCGTTCATGTTGATGGTGGTGCAACTCGGTAGCCCGAAAATCCGGAGGTTCCTGGCATACCCTGGCTGATTCAAGGTGGAGGTGCTGGACCCTGCGAGGCTGATGCTGTCACCGCTGCCGATGGTATTGCCCACATAAAGATCCAGCTGCGCTTTGTTGGTGGTGGCGATGGTTACGGCAACCGATGCGGAGCCTTTGACCCACACCGACGCTTTGCCCACAATATACAGCGGAGTGCTGGGCAGGGCCGCCACGACGTAATTCGAGATCCCGGCTTGGGGGATGACGATGTAACCAGAATAAGCGCCGGTCGTGGTCTGTGACGGTAATCCGGTTCCGGTGAATGTCGGGGCGGGCAACGAGGGCAGGGTGACATTGAAGGTCGGGGACCACCAACTGGTGGGTGTGCCGTCATTTTCAATGCCGTCGTGGCTGGCGGCCCAGGCGATTTCGCCTACGGTGCCGTGCGGTCCCATTTGCACTTGCGTCTCCACTGATCCGGGACCTGTCGAAAGATGTCCGTAGATGGTGCCGTTGCCCAAGCTGACACTCCCGGCGACTGCCGCGTTGACCCCGACGTCCCCGCCCGATTTTGCCTTGTTGGCATCGTATATCCATACTCCGTTGGTGCCAGTGACGGAGTTGGTGAAGTAACTGCTGTAAGTATTCGTGCTGGAGTCAAAACTGTCCACCCGGCAGAGCTTGCCATTCATATTGAAATTTGTCCGGCATGCGATCCCTACCGAAAACAACCCTATCAGCTTGGTTCTGACCTGGATCACCCGGCCCACGTTCGAGGTCGCAGTGCCGGCGAAGGAGTCGGCTCCTGCGGCGGCAAAGAAGTAAGGCCGCGTTGAGTTTCGATTCAACCACGAGCCGTTCTTGCTGAACACCCAAGGGATCGGGCTGAAAGGAACCAATCCGGTGGCGGTAACTATCGGGCCTTCGCCGTTCCCCCCCCCGACCTGGCTGACATCGATGGTCGCTATGTACGAATAGCCGTTGCTCCCTATGTTACGGCTTACCGTGGTGATACCCGGTGCGGTCGCGCCCAATGCACTCCAGCCCTCTGGGCCGCCGTTTCCAACCCCGTTGGTCCAGGTCATGCCGGTCGGATCCAGCACGTTGGCCGTGCTTGAGCTGTTGATCATCGCCAGCCCATCCTCGATCCCGGCTTCTGTGACGGGGATGATGGCATTCCAGGTTTGTGATCTTGCCACGGAGGCGGTCTGCGTCTGGACCATGAGCAGGTAACTGCCGAGCATCATCGCCGAGACGGTTACCACCGTCAGCGTAACAATCAGCGCGGTGCCTTGGCGCCGGGTCTTGTGGGAGAGGTTCATCTTCATAGTTGTGATTTGGGGTGAGGTTAATTGCGGAGGACAATCTTCGCGGTTTGCACGCTTTCCGAATCGGTGAGGGTCGTATAATTGGTTTTCTTGCAGATCCAATCAATGACGATCACTTTCGTCAGGGCGGCTTGGGTTAGGCTGTTGGTCGTCGGTAATGCCAGGAAGGTCATGGTGGTGTTGGTGGCCGGGTCGTGGGTGAATTGGCTCGTTTTCCAATAAACACAGCCTTTCAGCAGGACGCCACTGCCCGGTGAATTCGTGGAGAGATTGGTGTAACTCAACGTGTTGGCGTTGGTATCCCAGACATAGCAGAGCAGGGTGTTGTCCAGGTTGGTGAACCAGAGGTGGGACCCGTCGAAATCGGTCAAGGCCCGGCACCCCCGGATGTCGCGTGTCATCTTGTCAAGTGCGTTGCGGCTTTGACGGTCCAGTTCTTCGTAATTCGCGGTCGCATCCAGGCTGCGCGTCATGAAAATGTAAACTTTTCCGACCGAGGCCAGCATGATCGCGCTGAGGGTCAGGACGATCATCATCTCCAGCATCGTCCAACCCCGGAGCGTTTTTCGGGCGTACAATTTTTTTGGAGATGCGGATAAATTCATGGCCGGCAGGGTGGTCTAATTGCTGTAAATGTAGTTTTGCGCGCCCATCTGGCTCACGTAGGTCATCATGGAACGTTGGTGCGGGGTGTTCAGCGAAGTCCAGTTGACCGTCACGACCACCTGGCGAATGCTGTTGCTGTAAGTGGTGGTCAGTGGAGTCGCAGTCACCAGCACCTGGCCGGTGTATTGCACACCGTTGCCGGTGGCGTTGGCGAAACCGATGTTGTTGGTTTCAAAAAACCAGTTGCTGAACCCGGATCGGAGAAATGAAGCGTTGGTGAGGTCGTCCCACTTGTAAAGCCGCACCCCCTCCATCTTGTCGAGCATGATTTGGGTGGCTCGCAGGTTCTCGCGGGACAACTGGGTAACCGTAAAGCCCATGGTCATGCAGCCGAAAATGGTCACGAAGATGATCAGGACGATGGTAACCGACACGAGCAGTTCGATCATCGTGAACGCTAATTCGCTGCGGTGCGCCTGCGACTGAGTGTGTCGAGTTGTTTTCATGTCCATTCGATCCCGGGGCTTCTTGCATTTGTAGCCCACATCTCCACGGGGCTCTTCCCCGAGATGAGGCACTATTCAATTCCTGTATAGCAAGTGCTCTGCCACTTAAAACCGAACGTAAGCGCGGCGAAATTGGTCGCAAGGGAACGAAAACGGCCGGCGCGTGTTTGGAAGCAGGACACCTTTGTCACGTATATGGACAAGGATCCTTGTCCCCGAGCAAACCCAGGTCCCCATGGCGTTGCCATCGTGTCGCATTTCAGAGAATTGGATCAGTAATTGGATCGGTTAAGGGAAGTCGGGCGCGATAATCTTGAATGTTAACCCCGCTTCCATTAAACCTTCTCCCTAATATGAGTAATCAGACCGACCCTAAACTGTCCAAATGGCCTTTCTTCCTCGGTGACGCCGTCCTGATCGGCTTGGCTTACTTCCTGTACTCGCAAAGCAAGCTGTCGATGGGCCATTGGGACATTGCCTTCACGCTGGTTTGCTGCACGGTGGGGGCGGGGTTCTGCGTCGCCCCTTTTCTGATAGAATACCGCGCCGTCGTCCGGTTGAGCGAAGCCAACGCCCTCGTTTCCGCCGCCGACCAGATGAAAAATTTGGAGTTGGTGGCGGTTCACATCAGCGCGGCCACCGCTCAATGGCAGGTGGTGCAGGAGCAGTCCGGCAAGACCGTCGGCGCGGCCAAGGACATCGCCGAGCGCCTCACCACCGAAGCGGCCGCTTTCAGCGAGTTTTTGCAAAAGTCCAACGATGGCGAGAAGGCGAACCTGCGTTTGGAAGTGGAGAAGCTGCGGCGCGCTGAAAACGATTGGCTTCAGGTCATCGTGCGCACGCTCGATCATGTTTACGCCCTGCATCACGCCGGCCTGCGCTCCGGCCAGTCAGGATTGATCGAACAGTTGGGCCAGTTCCAAAATGCCTGCCGTGACGCCGCCCGCCGCATCGGCCTGGTCCCGTTTGCCCCGGCACCGGGTGAACCCTTCAACCCCCAACTCCATCAGTTGGCGGACGGCCAAACGCCGCCCTCAGCCGATGCCAAAGTCGGGGATGCCCTCGCCACTGGTTATACCATGCAGGGTCAATTGCTGCGCCCGGCCCTGATCGCTCTGCAAGCCGAGATCGTCTTGGCAGCTCCTGCGCCGGTGTCCGAAGTGGCAACCTTGGAGCTGGAAGAAAAGGCCGCCCCCAGATTGCTCGAGGAGCAGTCGCTGCTCTAACGGCCGC
>JAQGOT010000526.1 GCA_028293465.1 Pedosphaera sp.
ACGCCAGCCCGATCAGGAACTTGGATTCGATGGCGTTGAACGGCAGCGTGGTTTGCGGCCGGAGCGAGGTGCTGCTGAGCGCCGCCACTTTCAGGAAGGTGTTCTCGATGTTGGCGGTCCGTTCGGCGGCCGGCCATTCCAGAGGCGCCTGGTAAAATTCATCCAGCTTGGAAACCCCATACAGCAACCGCACCGGTGTGTTGATGGCCACGTAGCGGTCGAACTGAATCAAGGCCGCGTTCGTGGCCTGATCCGCCGCGACGATCAGGGATTGGAAGGCACCCATGGAATAGCCCATCAAGGCCTTGGCGCCCAACTGCCCCGGATAAAGCGCTTCCAACCGGTGATGAATCTGCGTCAGGGCCACATGCAAATCGTGCGCATCCACCGGTGTGTACGCCGGCATGGCCGCCGTCGAAGCCTCTTCCATGAACTCGAAGTTATAGGCGCTGCTGACGCAGACGGCGGAGAAACCCTTCTGATAAACCAGCTCCGCCAGCGCCAGCGCGGGCTCCGCCAAGCGATGCGAACCCAGTCCGGGCACGATATAAACCACGGGCGCGTTCGATGGCTGCAGCCAGCACGTGAATTTTAACTTTTTACCCGTGGCCGGAATCAACACGGACCGTGTCTTCCCCCGGCCCGGAAATTTGGGATCCTTGAAGGTGAAGAAAACGGATTGCAGGGTCTCCAGCGACGACTCGTCCTGCGTCCCTTTCACCTGGAAATCGGCCACCCGGTTTTTGCGCGCGAAGGTCCAAGCGTACTCGAGGATTGAATAGGAATCCTTTTCCGACTTGTCGAGCCGCACATATTCATCCACCGAGTCGGTGAGGCCGTTGTAGGCAATGGCGTAGGTGGAATAGGAATAGGGAGCGAAATAAATGACGGGATTGGCCAGTGTGTCGCCGATCCAGCCGGTGGCATCCCGTTCGTTGCTGGGCCCAAGGATCGGCAGCATCAGGTATGCATGTGGGTTCCAGCCCCAGAGACCGAACGTCTGGCCGAAATCCGCATTAGCCATCGGGATCTTCCACCGGCTCGCCACGTCCAGGAACCCGGCGCCGCCGGCGATGGTGTTGCAAAAAAACCGGTCGGTTTCATGGCGCGCCCCGGCCCACTTGCCCTGAAGCAGGTTGTTGATCAACCGGTCCGGGTAAGTCATGTTCCGCCCAAAGTTTTGAATCCCGGTCCGCACCGGTTTGATGACCACGGATCGGTAAACCTTGGCGGTCGGCTGCACCACGCCGCGCATGGCCACCTGGTTGAAGCCATAGACTACGCGATTTACGGGTTCGATCGGGTCGGGCACCGATGCCGGCAGCATGAACGTTTCCGCCACGGGGTCATTCGTCCAGTTGCGTGGCACCACGGGCGTGCGCGACTGGGCACGGTCAACGAGCCCGGGTGCCACCGGCGCGTTGGTGATGATCTTGTCCACGTGGTTGGTCCCTGAAACCTGCTCATTGCCGTTGGTTGAACTGGCGGCCTCGCTCGGGCCTCCCGGAAGAGCCAACCCCAAGCCTTGGGCGGTTGCGGAGTGGTGGAAGGCGGGCACGGCGCAAGCCATGGCCAAGAATAGTTGAAGGACGTTTTTTCTCATCATGTTCCCGAAAATGTTTTTACGTATGCGTTTCGCTCAGGCAATCCCCTGAGCCAAGATCGGAACCCTGATTGGTGAAGGCTCTCGCCGACACCCATGCCCGCTTGGTTTGTAGCCGGGCCTCGCACCGGTGGCGAGCCAAAAGGCCGATTCCCACGCACCGATCTTGGATCCGGTGGCGGTCGCGGTGGATTAAATCACCCCGCCGGTCTCGGCCTGTACCACTTCCAGTTTGACGAGCGTCCGCCCTGGGCCTACCGTTCGGTAGCTTCATGGGCTTTATGGACACTCAACAGCAAATTCTTGCCGCTGCGTTGCGCCTGTTTGCCAGCCGCGGTTATGCGGGCACTTCCGTGCAGGACATTGTCGCTGCCGCCCGGGTCACCAAGCCGACCCTCTATTATTATTTCGCCAACAAGGCCGCGCTCTACCAGGCGCTGGTGACGTCCGCCCACGACGAACGTTACCGGCTCATGCGGGCCGCCGCCAAACCCGCCGCCACGCTCGAGCAGCAGCTCGTGGAAATTCTCACCGCTCTCTTCGACTACACCCGGGACCATCGCGAACTCATGCGCCTGGCCTTCGCCACCGCTTTCGCCTCCCCGGACGAACTCCCCGACGACCTGGATTATATGAACCGATCCCGGCGCAACTTCAATTTCATGAACGCGCTCATCAAAAAGGGATTGCAAACCGGCGCTCTGGACCGGCGTTTCGACAGCCAAGAACTGGCCTTCGGCGTTTACGGCCTCATGAACGTTTACGTCATGGCCCATCTCATGATTCCGGAGTGCAAACTGGACCGCTCCACCGCTCAACGCGTCGTGCAACTCTTCCTCTCCGGAGCCGCCGCCAAGAAACGCTCTCCGAAACGCGCCGTTGCGGACCGCAAGCCCCAATAAGCTGCTGCCTCCACCGTTCCCAACCATTCCGGGTTGGCATAGGTCTTGGGCAGCGTGGCGGCAAGTTGCGCTCTGGCTGGCCCTCCAGCGTGCGCGGTCCTGTTCGCGTTCATAACCGCAGTGATGATAGGCTGGGAAACCGTGCGTGCCATGACGGGGTTGACCGTGGGGTGTTTCCCCCACGGAGGTCTTTACCGGGCCCTGGGAGAGCACGGGTGGACGCGGGTTAAGCATCCCCGAACGTCCGCTTCAAATACTCGATGCTCCGGTCCGCAATCACCTCCGGACCTGCCTCGAATTTGAAAACCTCCACCGACACATAATCATCGTAACCGACTGCCTCCAACGCGGCGGCAATCGGTTTGAAATCCACCTCGCCGAAGCCGGGCCCTTTCAAGTTCTTGTCGTTCGCGTGAAAATGGGCGAAGTGCGGCCACGATTCGCGGATGATTTGCGGAATCGGTTTCGCCTCCGAAGACATCGCTTTCACATCCAGGATGATTTTGAAGTTGCGACTGCCAAATTGTTGCGCAAAGCG
>JAQGOT010000529.1 GCA_028293465.1 Pedosphaera sp.
ATATCACGGAACGCAAACTGGCCGAAGCAGCCTTGAAAAAGAGCAAATCGGACCTGGAGCACATGCTGGAGAATATGGGCATTCCGTTTTTCTCCCTGGACCACCAGTGGCGCTATACCTATGTCAATCGCAGCATTCTCGCCTATGGCGAAAAGGGGCCGGTGAACTTGCTGGGGAGCGTCTTCTGGGAGAGGACCCCCTACCTCCTCGGCTCAAATCTGGAGTCAGCCTATCGGAAGGCGGTTTCCGAGCAGACGATTGTCGATGTTGATTATTATTGGCCCGTTGGCAATCGCTGGTTTCATAATCGAGCCCTCCCCACGCCGGAGGGGCTTTCGGTTTTCGCCTTCGATATCACCGAACGGAAATCGGCTGAAATCGCCTTGCAGCGCGCGATGGACCAACTGGGCAAGACCAATGAGAAGCTGGAAGAACGGGTGAGGGAGCGCACCGCCAGCCTGGAAGAGAGCCTCAAGTCGTTGGAAGGCGTGCTCTACCATGTGGCCCATGATCTCCGCGCGCCCTTGCGGGCGGTGCACAGTTTTACGGACCTGCTGTTGGAAGATTATGCCCCCCAACTGGACGCCACGGGAGAGGAATATGCGCAGATCATTTCCGAAGCGACCACGAAGATGGATTTTCTCATCCGGGATTTGCTGGACTACGGTCGCCTCGGCCATCAGAACGTGTCCTGGACTTCCATCGATTTGACGGCGTTCCTGGAACGCTTGCTGGCTGGACTGCGGGAGGAGGTGAAAAGCAAAGGGGCCGAGATTCAGGTGGAAGGACCGCTGCCGAAGGTCTGGGGCGATCCACAGATTTTGGAGCAGGTGCTGGTGAACCTGATCAGCAACGGTCTCAAATTTGTCCACCACGGCACCGCTCCACGCCTCCGCATCTGGGTGGAAGCAGACGCGGACATCATCCGCCTCAATATCCAGGATCAGGGCATCGGCATTGAGCAAAGATATCAGGAACGCATTTTCTGGGTTTTTGAACGGCTGCATACCGAAAGCGCTTATCCGGGCACCGGCATCGGCTTGGCCATGGTCAAAAAGGGAATGGAACGTTTAAGGGGGCGCGTCGGGCTGGAGTCCAAGCCCGGTGAAGGCAGCCGATTCTGGCTGGAGTTGAAGGCGGGCCACTCATCACTGTGAAAAACACCATGCCAACGGTTCTTCACGTCGAGGACCAGAAAAGCGACCGGCTTTTGATCGCCCTGGCGTTCAAACGCAATGAATTGCCGGTGAATTTACACGGGGCGGAGGATGGGGAGAAGGCTTTGGAATATCTGCAAGGCATCGGGATTTATGCCAATCGCGATGAACATCCTTTTCCCGATCTGGTTTTGTTGGACCTGAAACTCCCCCGCAAATCCGGCCCGGAAGTGTTGGCTTGGATACGAAGCCAGCCGGAGCTGAACCTTTTGCCGGTCATCATTCTGAGTTCCTCGGATCAGAAGGTGGATCGAGAGCAAGCCCGCGAGGCGGGAGCAACCTGCTATTTTTGCAAACCGGTTGCACTCGCGCCATTGAAAGAGATGATAAAGGAAATTTATTCAAAGTGGCTGGCTTGAAGCCGGCGAGTGCGTTCGACTGCCTTCGCCACAATCCATTTTTATCACAAACTGCTGATGCTGCTCTCGCAGCATTCGGTCAAATGGTGGCCGGCGTCATTGCCGCTTACGGCGCACCCATACGGACGCTGTCGATAACAACGTGCGGGTCACCCGGCCCGATTCAGCCTTTTTTGTCCGCTAATTATTTCATTACAGCTTGCGAATTCAATTGCTCTTGATCCATGGCCTTGCTACATGGGAACGACCGTCTTTTAACCGAGGAACCCTTATGAACCATAAACTGCGGATAGCCTTGCTTTTGTTTGGATTGGCAGCGGCGGCCAGTTCTCCCATTTTCGGCCAGACCTTCAGCGGCACCAATGCGCCGAATCAAGGCACCAACTTCACCTTCAACATTCCGTCAGGTGCGACCAATCTTTCACTGCTGGTCTCCAACAGCGCGTCCGCGTACTCGTATCTGCTGCTGAAAAAGGGCGCGGCGCCGACGGACACGGATTTTGATTTCATCGCCCGGGTCAACGGGCAGACGAATAAGATCAATCTGGAGCTGCCCGAATTCGCCCTGACAAATTATGGACTGCGTGTGCGCACGCCGGCGACTTCCGTCACGCATGCGTTCAACGCAATCCTGACCACCAACCGCACCGACCTGCGCTCGGCCGGTTACCCTGTTCTCAAGCCGCTGGCCTTCTCCACCACCGGAACGCTCACGAACGGCGGCGGCGGCTCGTGGCATTACTTCCAGGTGGACGTGCCGACGAACCTCCCCAGCGGCTGGCGCATCGTGTTGAGTTCAACCGGCACGGGAAATCCCGACCTGTACATCCGGCGCGGCCAACTGCCGACCACCGGCGGCTATGACAAGGTGAGTGTCAACCAGCCGATCGACACCATCATCTTCACCGGCGCCGAGGCGACTGCGAATACATACTTCATTGGTGTTTATCTCCCGGGCGCGGCTCCAGGGAACACTACCTATACGCTTTCGACAGAACTCGGCTACCTGACCACGCTGACCTGGGACCCGGGCACGACCCATCAAGGCACGCAGGTGTTCACCAATACCAGCCCGACCGGCGGGGATTATTATTTCAAGATCACCACGCTCAACACGGCTGTCGGCGTATGGCGCACGGCGCTGAACGCGCAAAGTGGCGAAGCGGACGTGTACATCAACTATAACACCCTGCCCGCCACTAATTCCTACCACACCGCTTCGACGCGCGTCGGCTCTGATGGTTTCGTGCTGTCGCAGGGGGGGCAATTCAGTCCCGCGCAGGATTGGTACATCCTGGTCCATGCGACGCCCGGGGCGCAGTGGACATTGGTGACGGGCGAAGGGTACGTGATGCAATTGCCGGCGCTGGCGGCCGATGCTTCGAGCGGCACGAATGTCACCGTGGGCGCAGAGGGGATGCGTTTTTTCAAGACCTCCATTTCCAGCGGCACACTCGCCTGGCGGCTGGGCTTGAACGGGCTGACGAATACAATCCTAGTCAAGAAAACAGCCGCGCCCCATCCCCACTCCAGCAGCTACTATGATCTCCAGCAGTCCGCCCAGATGCTTGTGGTTCCGACCTATCTCAACATCGGCGACCAGTATTTCATCGGGGTGATCGGCAATCCCGGATTGAACTTGGCGCTGGACTCGCGCCAGCAGGTGGTCACGCCGCTGGCCTTCAATTCACTGACCAATTTCAGCGTGGCCGCCAACAATTACGGTTACGTCACCTTCAGCGTCCAGGTGCCCGTCCAGCAGATCGCGTGGCAGCTCAATCTCACCCCAAGCGTTGGCAACGCCAACCTCGCCGTCGGCCTGAGCGCGGTGCCGAATGAATTTGTAAACACGGCGTATTCGGATGTGGCCGGCTTGACTGCCGACAGCATCACCCTGGTTCCACCAACGCTGACGGACGGAACATTTTATGTCACCGTCTATGGCAACGCTCCCTACACCTGTTCACTGACCAACGGGCAGCCGATCATCACCGACGTTCATTATGTCTTCAACATCACGAACGACGCGCCGAGCCGCGTCGGTTGGCGTTTCTACCGCGTGGTGAACACGGCGGAGCAACTGGGCACGCTGGGCTGGGATTTGTTTCTCCAGAACCAGCCGCCGAACACGGAGATTGCCCTGCGGCGCAATGCCGTGCCGAGCCGGTGGAATTACCGCAACTATCCCTACTCCGTTTTCAGCGGCGGCACGCAAGGTTATGTGGACTTCTCCGGTCCCAACGGATTCCTTCAACGACCTGGCCACCAAGCTGACGTGTGGTACATCGGCGTGTATCAGCCCGCCGCCGCACTGGGTCCATTCGTGCTGACGGGGCAGCAGTTGACCGGGCCGTTGATGGCCTTCGACCCTGGCAACGGCTCCACCAACACTGTGGTCAACCAGCCGGCGGGCAAGTTCCAGTATTACCGGATCGACGTTCCGACCAATGTGCTGGGTTGGGACCTGCGCATTGTCAACGTGACCAGCGGTGATCCGCGCCTGGTCATCCGCCGCGACCAGTTGCCCGACAATCTCGGCACGCATGATCTGAACGGCTATGGCTGGAGCCCCGCCAGTTCCGCCACCTGGCCGAGCGGTTACCAGATCGGCGCGACCTATGACTGGACCGGTTACCAATACGATCCCAGCGGCACAAACCGGTACGGCCACAATTTCGAAGCCGGCATCGGAAATCCGCTGGAGCCGGGGACGTATTACGTCGGAGTCATCAACAGCACCGGTCCCGGTTATCTGAACCCGATGAGTTACCAACTTGTCAGCCGCGGCATCGGGACCAATGTTGCTATTCCGGTTGTGGACCTGCCGTGGACAAACGGCGTGGTATCGACCAACGGGATTCCCGCGCGTGAGGCGGCGTATTACCGCGTGCAGGTGCCCAGCAATGCGCCGAGTTGGAAGGTGAAACTTAGTGCGAACTCGGGCGAATCTCTGCTGGCGGTCCAATTGGGGGCGCTGCCGAATGTCGGCGTCTATTCGTACAACAGCGCCTTCAATCTGTATGGCGGGAAGAAAATGCAGAAGGCCGGGGACGAGATTTACGAGGCACTGCCCATCAATGGCCAGACGAACATCCCCGCCGGCACCTATTACCTGGCGGTCGTCGGCGAGGGAAACAATCCTGGTCCCAGCTCCAGCGTGATTGGTTCGGGCACGAGCAGCTACACGTTGACCACGTTTGGGTCCATCGGTCTCACGAACCTCGGCACACTGGACTCCACCGGTGTGACGGACATCATCCATACCAACAGCAACGAAAGCGGGGAGGCCAAGCCTTATCAATTCACCGTTCCCCCGGGCACGCTGGCGATGGAAGTGCGTCTGGAAAACCGGACCGGCAATCCCATCATGACGCTGCGGAACGACAGCCAGATTCCCTACGCGTATGAACCTTACGGACGGGACGGCGGCCAGCCGCCTTTTTGGCAGGACGCCAACATTATTAATGTCGCGAATCCGCTGCCGGGCACTTACACACTCAATGTGAGCGCGTTCTATTTCAACAGCGGTTACTCCAATGCCACCTATCGCATACGCATCCACGCGCTGACGACCACGCCGGTTGCTTTCGACGGGGGCAGTGTGCCGGTGGTGAACCACGAGTATGGCACCTGGCGTTATTTCAAACTGGCGGTCCCCGCCAATGCGTTCGGTTGGGACATCCGCATCACGAACATCACCAGCGGCGACCCGCGCATGGCCATCCGCCGCGAGCAGGCCCCCGACGGTCTGGGCACGCACGATCCCAACGGTTATGGCTGGAGTCCGGCCAGTTCAGCCACCTGGCCGACCAACTACCAGATCGGCGCGACCTATGACTGGACCGGTGACAACGCCAACAACGGGGCGAACGAATATGGCCACGTGTTTGAGGTTGGCATGGGGAATCCGTTGGAGCCGGGCAACTACATCGTGGGTGTTTTCACGGGTGGCGGCGGCGGCGCGTTGCCGATGAGCTATTCCCTCGCCAGCCGCGGGATTGGCACCAACTTTGCCATTCCGATCGGCTCGCTCAGCTTCAGCAACGGGATCGTCACGACCAACGGCTTGCCGGCGCGCGAGGTCGCTTACTACAAAGTGGTCGTGCCGGCCGGCATGCCGAGTTGGAAAGTGGAGTCAATGCCCACGCTCGGTGAAGCCCTGCTCCTGCTCCAGAAGGATGTCCTCCCGAACGTCGGGGCTTACTATTACAACAACCCCGCCTCTCTTCAGGGCGGCAAGAAGCTTCAGAAGCCCGGTAACGACCATTACCTGATGCTGCCGCCCAACGGGCAGACCGTCATCCCCAGCGGCACGTATTACCTCGCGGTCGCCAGCGAGGGTCAGAACCCCTCCTATTCTGGCTCTATCGGCACCAACGCAGCCAATGTCACTCTGGCGAGCTTCGGCACGCTCGGCGTCACCAACCTCGGCAACGTGGACAGCTCAGGGACCACGGACATCGTTCAGAGTGACGCGATGGAGGGAACCGAATCACGGCTTTACCAGTTTGTCGTCCAACCGGGCACCTTGAGCCTGCAGGTGCAACTCCAAAACCGCACCGGCAATCCCGTGATGACCTTGCGCAACGACAACCAGGCGCCTTACTCGACTGACGGCTACGGCACCGATGGGGGCCAGCCTTACTCCTGGCAGGATGCCAATCTTATCAACATCGCCAACCCTGCCACTGGGACCTATACGCTCAACGTCCACGCGGCCTCCTACGTCAGCGGCTATTCCAACGTGACGTACACCGTTCGCATTCATGCCTTGGGCACCATTCCGGTCACCTTCGACGGCGGCTCAGCCTCGATCACGAACCAGGCCGCGAACGTGTGGCAATACTTCATCATCAATGTGCCGGCCAATGCCTTCGGGTGGGATCTCCGCCTGACGAACATCACCAGCGGCGACCCGCGGTTGTCCATCCGCCGCGCGGCCCTGCCGGACAGTCTCTACACGCATGACGCGAACGGGTACGGTTGGAGCCCCGCCTCGGCAACCTTGTGGCCGAGCAATTACCAGATCGGCACTACCTATGACTGGACTGGGGACAATGGCACCAACGGGGCGAACGAATACGGACACCTGCTGCAGGTCGGCATGGGCAATCCGCTCGAGCCCGGGGTTTACTACGCGGGTGTTTTCTCCGGCGGCAGTGGTGGTGCGATCCCAATGAGTTACAGCCTGGCCAGCCGCGGCATCGGCACGAACATGACGATTACCGTCACGGACCTGCCATTCACCAACGGCGTCATTGCGAATCCCGGATTGCCGGCGCGCGAAGCGGCCTATTACCGGGTGATTGTTCCAACCAACCGGCCGAGCTGGAAGGCGCGCCTCGCGACGACCAGCGGGGACGCGCTGCTGCTGGTGCAGAAAGACTTTCTCCCGAACGTCGGCGCCTACTATGGCAACAACGGCGCTTTCGTGCAGGGCGGCAAGAAAATGCAAAAGGCCGGCAATGAGCACTACTTGGAATTGCCCGTCTCCGGCACCTTCAACACCAATATTCCTGCGGGAACTTATTATCTTGCGGTTGCAAGCGAAGGCGTGAACGGCAATCCCAGCCAGGGTCGGATTGGTTCGGGCAGCACCAGCTACTCGTTGCAAAGCCAGGGCTCCCTGGCTCTCACCAATCTGGGCGTGGCG
This sequence comes from Pedosphaera sp., assembly GCA_028293465.1. GTDB lineage: Bacteria > Verrucomicrobiota > Verrucomicrobiia > Limisphaerales > Pedosphaeraceae > JAQGOT01. Next base: position 7,230 of record JAQGOT010000529.1, read on the forward strand.
GGTGGTGCCGATCTCACGCGCACCAATTCGCTCGAAGGCGCGGAAATCAAGATATACAGCTTCTCGATTCCGCCCGGCACTGCCGCAGTCGAAGTGCGCCTGGACAATCGCGTGGGCAATCCCTATATGACGCTGCGCGGGGATTCGTTCCCGGCGACAACGGCCGATGCCTTTGCGCGGGACGGCGGGGAAAGCGCGATCTGGCAATCAGCCAACCTGATCACGCTGCCTAACCCGACCGCGACCAATTACACGCTGACCGTCTTCGCTGCGTATAACGGCGGCAGCAGCACCTATTCGGACGCGGGCTATACGGTGGTGGTGCACACGCTGCCTCCGCCGCCGTTGAATTTCGATGCCGCTTTCAACACGAACGGCTTGACGAATGTCGCCACCGGCCTTCTGGCCGACCAGCAAAAGGCCTATTACAAAGTGGTCGTTCCCGCCAATTTCAACGGCGTGCCGGTCATCGGTTGGAAACTCGATCTCTCCCAGACACAGGGCACGCCGTCTGTCCGCGTACGCCCGAATGTTTTGCCCGACGACTACAATTATTATAACGGCACCTCACCGTATGCGACCGGCGAAGCGGTGATTGTTCCAACTTTCCTGACGCCCGGCACTTGGTACGTGGAAGTAAAAGGTCAGGGCACCACCGCTTACACGCTCACCAGCAGCGCGCTCCAACTGCAACGACCCGCCTGGAACATGCCGATGGTCGGCCAATCCGTCTCCACCCCGGGCCTCCCGCCGACCGGCTCGCTCTTCGGCGACACCGGTGTGGACACGAATGGCCTCCCGCTCCCGCTCGATCAAGGCATCGATCTCGCCCAAGGCGACTTCCACTACTACGCCGTCATCGTCCCAACCAACAATGTGGGGCTCATGAGCACGCGGCTTGACGCCATCAGCGGTGATCCGAACCTCTTCATCCGTGTCGCGAACGCGCCCACGCTGACGCACAATGTCACCGGCCAGGGTGGCGGCCTCTACGACCGCTACCTCACGGGCAGCGCGGGAAGCGAATACGGGAATTGGGTGCCGCTCAACGGCCGGTTCGAGTTTTTCCTGACGCCGGGGACCTGGTATTTTGCGGTGCAGGCCGCGGGCAATTCGAACGTCCGTTACCGTCTGCGGCTCTCGTCGGGGAACATCCAGGACCTCCCGCTCAACGGCGGTTACAGCGGCCAGACCGTCGCTGGGGGCGACTGGCGTTATTACCGGGTGGTCATGCCGACCAATGCGCCGACGACCTGGAACGTAACCTTCAGCCAGCAGGTGGGCGCCGCAGTGATGTATTTCCGCGACACGACGCCCCCGGGCCAGGCCACCTACCCCGGGGATTTGCGAGATTGGAACAACGACTCCAAGAACCATGGTCCATACCCGCTCTACAGCTCGCCCGGAACGTTTTCGCTTCCCGTCCCGCCGGTGCGGCCTGGCGCGACGTATTACATCGGCTTCCGCGCGGTGAGCGACTCCACCTTCAGCATCAGTTCAGCGACCAACATTCTGACCGTTGATTACACGAATACGATCGCATTCTACGGTGGTTTCACCACGAACGTGATTCCCCCCAATGGCGTGCTCAAGTACCGCATTGATGTGCCGGCGGACGCGTACCGCTGGATCCACACAGCGACGCATTCGAACTCGGTCAGTCTTTACCTGGACCAAGGCAGCGTGCCGACGAAGACAACCAGCGACCATTGGTATTCCATCGGCCAACCGAACAGTTCCCTGAATGTCTATCTGCGCACACCCGGCACCTGGCCGTGGCAGCCCAACTACCTGTATTTCCTCCTCGTCACAAATAATTCGAGCGTGGCCCAGCCGTTCAGCTTTACGATGAACGGCCGCAACGCCGTCACGGACGACTACGACGGGGATGGCCTGCCGGATGCGTGGGAAATCACCTACTTTAACAACAGCTATTCCCAGAACGGCTTGGGCGATCCCGATGGTGATGGTGTGTCGAACCTCCAGGAGTATCTGGAGGGCACGGACCCGACGAACCCGAATTCCTATCGCGCGCGCCTGACCATCGCCTCCAACCATGGCACCGTGACGGTCAACCCATTGCAACCCTCCTACGTCCTCGGCGCGAGCGTGACGCTCAACGAGGCGCCGGATCCGGGTTACCTGTTCCTCGGCTGGACGGGCAGCGCGACCGGCACGAACAATCCGCTGACCGTCACGATGAACTCGCACAAAAGCATCACGGCAATCTTTGGCATCGACCCGTCGCTGCCGAACGCGGATTACCGGTTCCAAAACAATCTGGCCAGCTCGATTGGCACGCCACCGAATCTGCAGGACATCGGGGTGGGGAACTCGTTCCAGAGCGATCTCGTGGATGGATTCGCAGGGGTGGTTTACCGGTTCCCGCAGGGCAACGGGCTGCTGCTCTCGCCCTCGGCCGGAGTGGTGCCGACGAACGTCTGGTCCATGGTGCTGCTGTTCCGCTACGACACGGTGAGTGGATATCGGCGGATTGTGGATACGAAGAACCCACCGGGCGAGTTCGGTCTCTATGTGCAGAGTGGAAACCTTTATTTTTATCCTTCCGCCGGCGGTTCGGGTTCGCCAATGACGGCGAGCAATTACGTGCAGGTGGTGATGACCCGCGATGCGACCAATCTGGTATCCGGTTATCTCAACGGCGTGAAGCAGTTCTCCTTTGTTGATAATGCCAATTACGGCACCATCAGCGGCTCGCCGGCCGGCTTCCGGTTCTTTATCGACAATGGCGCGGAGAACTCGGGCGGGGCGGTCGCACGGATCCGGCTCTACGATCACGTCCTTACCCCCGAGCAGGTCCCGCTGCTGGACCGTCTGCCGGGTGGAGTGCTGCCGCTGCAGTTTGTGCAGCCCATGTATTATTCGAACGCGGTTCTCCATTTGACCGCAAACGTCACGCCGGGCACGCCTTACCAGATCCTGGCGTCCACCAACCTGGTGGACTGGGTGACCATCACGAACGTGAACGCGGCTGCATCGCCGGTGATGATTGTGGACCCGCAGGCGGGCAATTTTCCGCGCCGGTTCTACCGTGGGGTGCATTAGGAGCCCGTCCAGGTGGGCGACCAATTGACCGTGTGTTGCCCAAATGTGGAACCGCTGCTTCTTGGAGCGCGGTTCCACCAGTCACCGATGCCTCGCGCGGCTTCGCCACCTTTTGTTCAGTACAACTCGTAAAAGGATTCCCGCCCGGGATGCTTGATGAATTTTTTCAGCAGGGCCGGCAGTTTTGCGGGAGGCGCATGGCCGATGGAGATCCAATCCTCGACTGAACCCCGAAAGCAATACCGCTCGGCGAAAAACAACCGCTTCTCCGGATCGTCCAAGATGAACCTCATCACCGCCATGTAACTTGCAGACTGGATGAGGTATTGCCTGACTCTGGCTTTGTCAGCCGCCAGCGCCGGAAACGACTCAATCCAGCCCGTATCCTGGCCTGCTTCATGGAGGATGATGGTGTTCTTCTTCACCTCGGTTTTATAGCGCCACTCCTCGGCGTGCGCTTTCAGAGCTTCCTTGACCAGCCTCACCTCCTCGTCGCTGATCAGTTGGGGCAACTTTCGCCGAAGAAAGACCTGACCACCGATCTTCTCGTAAAGTTCATAGCCTGCCGACACCAGATCAACCGAGTTCCCCCTGCGCCGGGTGGAGAAATGATAGGTTGGCTTCCCGCCTTTGCTTGACGTGAGGTGCAGGTAATAAACATTTCCGGTTCGCGCGGTG
>JAQGOT010000531.1 GCA_028293465.1 Pedosphaera sp.
CGAACCATTCCGCCAAGTCTCAGCACTTTTCGACCTCCTACCTCTCTAAGGAAAGGGGCCGATGGCTGTCAAGCACTCTCTGAACCAGTGCGAGCGGAAATGCGGCGCCGGGGGGTCCGATTCGGCTTCATTGAAGGCATCCGTCCATGACTGAGCTGATTGCCCGTGCCAGCGCTGTCTCGGGCGATCCAGCCGTGGAGGTTTTGGAGGCGTTTTCGATTGCTGTTGGCCAGCCGTGAGCCATCGCAACCGAGAGGCCGGCCCATTTGAACATGGGGACATAGTTTTCTGCGTCCCCAAAAACAACCGCCTCCTTCGGGGAAATTCTTAACCGGGTGGCGAGCGTTTGCAATCCCGTGGCTTTGGTGACGTCATTCGGCACGAACTCAACGATTTGACGATGCGTCTGAACTCTTTCAAACGCACGACTTGGGGACGGGGCAGCCATGACAATACTTATTTGTCCTGGCTGGCCCAGCCAAAGCACTTTGAAAACCGGGATGCGCATCAGGTTCGAGCGTGAGGTCTGAACCGGTGCCAGGCCTGAAAGGTGTTCATAGAATCCGAGGTCTTCATTTCCCGGCAAATGGGTGAAAACTCCTTCCGTTCCATAAGCAACCGGAGAAAGACCCAAATGGATGGCTTGATCCAACGCAAGCTCAACGTGGGCTTTGTCCATGAAGTTGCGGGCAAGAATCAAGTTGCGGTCACGATTTGAAATTTCACCGCCTTGAACTGAAACGATCCATTGAACTTCCGGCAACGACTGTAGAAACGGCCGCACGCTTAGATAGTGACGTCCTGAGGCAATCACGATTTCGATCTTGCGCTCATGGAGTGCCCGGAGTGCTTGCAAGTTTTCCGGGCTGATCTTTAAATCAGGACCGAGCAATGTTCCATCAAGATCAATTGCCGCCAGCTTGAAGCGAGGATGCGCTGTGGCTTTGGTCATCGGTAGATTGGGGAAGCAAGTCATTGGGGTTTCAGTTTCACTTGGCTTCAACCGGCCGGTTTGCCGCGCTCAACATCCCCGGTCCCGCGATTCCCAGGATAACGGCAAACAGGACGACGAAAAGCAAGGCACCGCGAAGTCCAAACCACGCGCTCAAGCCTCCAACCGTAGGAGGACCGGCCAAAAAGCCCAGGTAACCGAGCGTTGATACGGCAGCCACGCCGTGTCCCACTCCATGGCCATTCAAGCGGCCCGCCGCGCTTAAGTATATCGGAACCAGATTAGCCAGCCCCATCCCGGCCAAGGTAAGCCCTAAGAAGGTCACCGGCCAAACAGGCCAGGCAATCATAAGACAGAGGCCGATCCCCGCAGCCACCCCGCTCCTGCGAAGAACACGAGGAGCGCCATTCCTTGTCAGAATCCCATCACCGAGAAAACGTCCGGTGGCCATTGCGCAGCAAAAAACCCCGTATGCCACGGGCGCCAACCATGACGCCGCACCCCCAACTTCATGGGCATAAATCGCGCTCCAATCCATCATCACACCTTCAATAAACAGCGCGAAGAAGGCCAGCAGGCCGAGCAGCAGCAACGGCGATTCGAGCGGAAACTTCCCGGAGCTTGGGGCCATCGCCCGGCGAGGATCATCGATGAGTTTGGAAACCGTCCTGGCGGCAAGCGCAAGCAACACTGCCGAAACCGCGACAGCGATGGCGGTTGGAGGAAATCCACCGCGTAACGCCACGCTGACGGCAACCGCAGCCACCAAGCCACCGACGCTCCACAGTGCTTGAAAGGTAGCCATGATTGGACGTGCCAGGGCTTGTTCCACGGCTACGGCCTGACTATTCACGGCCACATCCAGCGCTCCCTTCAGCGCCCCAAACAGCGTTGCGGCAAGGATTGCCACCATGAATGATGGCGAAAGAATTGGCAATGCCAGCACCGCACAATAGGCGGGAGCAACCATGCGGAGCACCTGTGGGCATCCCCACCGACCGATCAATTTGCCGGTCAGCGGCATGGCCACAAATGCACCCAGCACCATTCCGAGCAAGAGGATGCTTGTCAGTCCGTGGGTAAGATGCAAACGAGCCTGCAAAGAGGGCAGCAAGGCGGCCCAAACGCCAAAGCCAATTCCATCCACCAAGAACAAAGCGGAGGTGGCCCACCGAGCATCTGATTTCTCGGGTGGCATTTTTTGATCAATAACGAGCGTCGCATTCATGAGCCAAGGATATGGCCATTGTTTTAATGCTTCTAATTGTCTTTTTGCATCACGGTGATAACATAGGGGAATGGACATTTATCATCTACGTTCCTTCGTTGTGCTCGCGGAGCAGCTACATTTCGGTCGCGCCGCACGAATTCTCCACGTGAGCCAGCCGGCGCTCACCAAACAGATTCGAAGACTGGAAGCAGACGTCGGGGGAATGCTTTTCGAGCGCGGCAAGCACAGCACCCGACTGAGCGGACTCGGAAATCAGATTTTGCCTTCGGCACGAGCCGCCATCATCGGATTTGACAGGGTGCTGGAAGAAGGGCGTCAGGCTGCTTCGGGGATTATCGGGCGAATACGCATTGGAATCGGGTTTCACACGTTGGAGTTGGTTCCCAGCCTGGTCATGCAATTCCGCCAAACGTCTCCCCGGGTGCAGGTCTTTCTGCAGGATATGTCAACCGCCGAGTCAGTTGCGGCGTTGGCCGCCAACGAAATTGACTTGGGATTCGTGCGCCTCCCTGCGCCCAAGCACCTGGCAAGTTGCCCGGTGCTGGAAGATTCGCTGGCGCTTGTTTTGCCGGCTGACCGACCCTTCGCTTATGGCAACTCAATCGCGGATTGCCGCGATGAAGCGTTTGTCATGATCGCGAAGGACCGTTCCCCAGGATTCCATGCCCATACATTTGCGCTATGTGCAAAGCACGGTTTCCATCCGCGCATCATCCAAGAAGTTCGCGAATTCCCAACCGCAATCGCATTCGTTCGGGCGGGCATGGGGGTAACGGTAATCCCGGCATCATTACAGCTTCCGCACATTGTCGGGGTCAGAATCAAACGTTTGAAGAAACCAGAGGCAACCTGGTCTGTGGGGGCCGCTTGGCGACCTGCCGACAGCAACCCGGCGCTAAAGGCGTTTCTTGGCCTGATCCGCACCAGACCAAAACTTAGTTCACCAGTTTGACCCGGTAAAAACGCGCATTGTTATTCGTGGCGGCGCTGATCGGCAAGGTCGTGGTGGCGCTTGCATTGGTGACGGTCATCAGGCTCTGCCAGGTGGGCGGGAAACTGTCGGCGGACTGGATTTCATAGGTGTGACCTTCGGCCGCGGTGAAGGAGAGGAACGTCCGATCGGTCTGGCGCAGCCCCAGGTTAATCTGCGGTGCCGGCGGGTTGAACAGGCCGCTTTCGATCACTTCGGCACCATAACCCAAAAGGAAAAACGAATTATCGCCGGCGACGATGTTGCAAAGCGGCTGCAGGGTGACAGAGTTCAAGGCGGTGCGGAGCGTCCAGTTCACCCCGTTGGTCGAGACATAGAGGACCGGCGGTGAACCAACGGCCACAAACCACCCGTTGCCATAGGCCACGCCGCGCCAGTTGATCACCGTGGCGGGAGTCAAGTTGGTCCACGTCACGGCATCCGAGGAAACCACCAGTGTGGCGCGATCGCCCACGGCAACGTAGAGCCCATTGCCTGAGGTGATGGACCGCAAGTTGTTTGCGGCGGTGGAGGTGCGCGGAGTCCAGTTCAGGCCGTCCGCGGAGGTCAAGGTGGTGGCGAGTTTGGAAACATTGGTCTGGCCGACGACGACGAACTGATTTTGGCCGTAGGTCACCGCGTAGAGCGGATCGTAGCTGGCAACGCCGGATTGCGCGGTCCAGTTCACGCCGTCCGGAGAATTGATGATGGTGGCGTGGTTGGTGCCGCCCACGGCCACAAACTGCCCTGCCCCGTAGGCGACGGACCATAATGGGATGGTCGTGGGCGAGACGACCGTGCTCCAATTCGTCGCATCCGTGGAGGTGACGATGACGCCGTTATTGCCGACCGCGACCAACCGGCCATTGCCAGCGGTCACGGCGACGAGGGCATTGGTCGTGCCGGGAATTTGTTCCGCCCAATCACGTCCATTGGTGGAAGTGACGGCGGTGGGAACGGAATAAGGATCGCCGCCGCCCGGAACCTGATTGCCGCCGACGGCCACAAACAAGCCGCCGAAACGCGTGACACCCACGAGGGAATTTTGCGGGCCGGTGGTGCGGCTAGTCCAGTTGGTCGCATCGGTGGAGCCCACGATTCGCCCACCGAGGCCGGAGGCGATGAGTCGGTTGCCATCAGTTGCGACCTTGCTCGCGGCAAACAATTCCGGCGCGGCCAGGTTGGTCCACGTTGTGCCATTGGGGGACAACCAGACCTGCTCCAATTGATCGACGGCTACAAACTGGCCGCCGCAGAACGCAATGTCGGAGATAAGATGGTTCGGCAAGATCATCGGCGCCGACCAGGTCATTCCATCCGTGGAGGTGCGGAATTCGCTCCAATAGATCGTCCCGGACAATTGCATGTTCAGGCCAACGAAGGTGCCGTTGCCCCAGACCACTTTTTGGATGCCGTTGGTGTTGAGCGAAACCGGCCCGGTCCAGTTGGTGGCGTCGGTGGACCAATAATACTGGGAGAGTTGCGGCGGCGTGCTGGCCGCCAGGGCAAAGAAACGGTCGCGCGCAAATGAGACGCGGGTAAGGGCGGTGGAGACGGCGGCGATGGTTGTAGTCGTCCAAGTCGAGCCGTCGGCGGAGCGTGAGACGGTGTTGCCCGAGGTCACGCCGACGAAAAGACCGTTGCCAAAATCCATATCATTGAAGCCATTGATGACGGTGACGGCCTTGGCCCAGTTGTGGCCGTCGGTGGAGAGAAAAACTCCGCGCGATGAGGCCGCCACGAGGCGACCGTTCCCGGCGGCCCCGGCGGTGAAAATGGCGTTGGTGCCGACGCCCACCAAATCCCAATCCATGCCGTCAGGCGAAGTGGCCATCAT
>JAQGOT010000545.1 GCA_028293465.1 Pedosphaera sp.
CCTTCGTCATTCGTCATTTGCCCCGCGCCAGCACCCCGGATTAACTTGGACGAGGTTGGATTTGCCTGGATTAACCTTGATCCACCGCCTTCCCCGGACCGCGGGTTCATAACCCGCAGCACTCCAACCCGCCCAACGCTTCCAGAGCCAGCCCCAACTCCGTGGACTCGCCCTTCCCAATTCGTCATTCGAACTTCGGGGTCAGCCCCCTTGGGGGTGTACAGGCGTAACAGGCGTTACAATGTTGACCCACAAAGGCTTAACCCCAATGCGAAGCGTTACACTGCCGTTACAACGCCGTTACAACGCTGCCAGAAGCGTAACAATAAAGCCTTAAAACCTGAAACCTTCCGCAGTGGGATTCCTTGGGCCTTGGGCCCTGGAAATTAAGGCCCACACCTCGGTGCGTGAACACCATCCCTCAATCCGCAATCGCCAATCCGCAATAACCACGTCCCGCCCTTCCCACCCGCTCACCCTCTCAGACCGCCCCCATTCGACATTCGAAATTCGTCACTCGAAATTTGCCAGCCTTCGTCCTTCGTCATTTGCCGGAAGGGTCTGAAATCTCAAATCTGAAATGTGAAATGCCTCCCCACCAGCCTTCACAAACCCGCTTTCGACTCCCCGCCAAATCTCAGGCCCAAAGGGCCGCCATCCCTTAGCCCAGGGCAACGCCCTGGGAACTCGCACCCCAACACAACCGGTCACTCTGCCGACCTGGTCGGCGCGAGCCCCGCGAGCATCTCCGCACCTTCCCTTTCCCTACCGACATAGAAATGGCCGGACCTCAACACCGGTCATTTTGCCACCGAGTTCGTCCGACTGACTGATTTCAACAGCGGATAATCCAAAGCCGGAAACCTCGCCACCCTGCGCCGCCTTGCACTCAACATGTTCAAACGGGAGCAGACCAAAAAACGCGGCATCCGGGGAAAACAACTCAACGCCAGCTGGGATCATCCCTGTTTGCTTCGATTATTGGGAATTTAAATCCGTCTGCCCTGACAAAAGGCTTGCGTGGATGGGACTGCAGGTGTTTCACTCCGGGCCACAACGACGCCTGTAATATAAGAGATGAAATCAAACCTTTGCGTTTATTTGCTCCTGCTTTTCCTCGCTGCTGCAGTCGCGCGGGCAGACACGGTTTTCACCGCCACCGGCAGCCTCGCCAACGCGCGCCAAAACCACACGGCCACGCTGCTGCCCAACGGCAAGCTGCTCGTCACGGGGGGAACTGGCATCACCGGCACTCTCGCAGGCGCGGAGCTCTACGACCCGGCCACGGGCATCTGGAGCGCCACCGGCAGCCTCGCCAACGCGCGAGAATTTCACTCGGCCACGCTGCTGCCCAACGGCAAGGTGCTCGTCACGGGGGGATATAGCAACATCGGCGGCTATCTCGCCAGCGCGGAACTCTACGACCCGGCGACAGGCACCTGGAGCGCCACCGGCAGCCTCGCCACCGCGCGAGAATTTCACACGGCCACGCTGCTGCCCAGCGGCAAGGTGCTCGTCACGGGGGGATATGGCAACAGCGGCACTCTCGCCAGCGCGGAGCTCTACGACCCGGCGACGGGCATCTGGAGCGCCACCGACAGCCTCGCCAACGCGCGCTACTCCCACACGGCCACGCTGCTGCCCAACGGCAAGGTGCTCGTCACGGGGGGATACAACAACGGGGTCTATCTCGCCAGCGCGGAGCTCTACGACCCGGCGACGGGCACCTGGAGCGCCACCGGCAGCCTCGCCGCCGCGCGCTACTACCACACGGCCACGCTGCTGCCCAGCGGCAAGGTGCTCGTCACGGGGGGATATGGCAACAGCGGCTATCTCGCCAGCGCGGAACTCTACGACCCGACGATGGGCACCTGGAGCGCCACCGGCGGCCTCGCCACCGCGCGCCAGATCCACACGGCCACGCTGCTGTCCAACGGCAAGGTCCTCGTCACGGCGGGATATGGCAGCAGCGGCAGGCTCGCCAGCGCGGAGCTCTACGACCCGGCGACGGGCACCTGGAGCGCCACCGGCAGCCTCGCCACCGCACGCGGGTACCACACGGCCACGCTGCTGCCCAACGGCAAGGTGCTCGTCACGGCGGGATATGGCAACGGCATTACTCTCGCCAGCGCGGAGCTCTACGACCCGGCGACGGGCACCTGGAGCGCCACCGGCAGCCTCGCCACCGCGCATTACCAGCACACGGCCACGCTGCTGCCCAGCGGCAAGGTGCTCGTCACGGCGGGATATGGCGACGGCGGCCCGCTCGCCGGCGCGGAGCTCTACTATTTCGGGTTGGGCATCAGTCCTACCTCCAATTTGCCTGTCGCCCCGACCGTCCGGGCCGGGAGGGCCGGCGGGCTGTTCACTCTCAAATTCAGCAACGTGATCGGCACGACTTTTACCGTGCTGACCGCCACCAACCCAGCCTTGCCGGTGACCAATTGGACCGTGCTGGGCGTGCCCGCCGAACTAACCCCCGGCCAGTTCCAGTTCACCGACCCGCAGGCCCCCACGAACCCGCAGCGCTTCTACCGCGTCCGCTCGCCCTAAGTGAAGTGAGGGAAATTACTGCACGAAAGTCCATCGGTTTTGCATGCAAGGCCTGAATAAATCAGGGGCCGTATTCAGTTTTTGTGCAAAAACTTTCCTCGCTTCACTTTGGCGTCAATTGCCAGCCATTGAAAGGGTCCTATAAGTGTGACAGTCTGAACAACGCGGTCAACAAAGCACCCTCGCCAACGGCTACAACATGTTCCTGCGCCGCATCAACCTCAGCCTCAAGAACGCCAGTGCCGTGCTCCTGCGCCACGGATATGCCTGCGCCGCCGATGCGCGTCTGCAAAATGTGTCGAATTGGACCACCTCCGGCACATCTGCTTACCTTGCCATTTGATGCGGGCCATCTTCCTTGTGGTTGGGACGGAGCGAAGTTTCCTGACGGCCGGGACGGTGTGATCCGCAGTGGGCGATTGATGGTGTGCTGATGCCGGTGGCTTGGGTTGCCAGGCCCCTGCAAAAGGGCAGTCGCGGCTAGAGCTAACCCGGTTGCTGTATCCCACCAATTAAGACGCCAAGCATGCCAAAGTCATGACCCTTTTACGGCGGTTGTCCCATCCAACATAAATGTTGCCGCTTCTTGAAACTTCCGCTCGCGGGTGGTGTTGTAGGACGCAGACCACTATGATCCGCATTTACCCCCCCCCAAAAAAAAATGAACCAATATAAAGGCGTAAACAGATTGCTGATCGTGGTTTTGTCTCTCTGGTGTGTCTCCACCAAAGCCAACAGCACGGGAGGGCCTACAGTTGGAGATTCCCCTCCATTGCTGCAACTAACATCCTTGCAAGGAACCAAGGTGGACGCGGAATCACTCCGCGGAAAGGTGGTGATTTTGGAGTTTTGGGCAACTTGGTGCGGTCCTTGTGTGGCGGCGATACCGCACCTCAATGAGTTGGCGGAGCAGTTTAAGGATCAATCCGTGCAATTCATCGCCATCACTTCAGAAGCGGAAGCCACCATCAAGCCCTTCATCAAAAAAAGGCCAATTAAGGCGTTGGTAGCCTTGGATACCGACCAAGCCATGAACAAAGCTTATCATGTGGTGGGCATTCCGCACACGATTGTCCTGGATAAGAATGGCCGCATTGCCGCGATCACCTATCCCACTGCTTTGACAGCGCAACACATCCAGGACCTGTTGGCAGGTAAACACATCTCCCTGCCCGAACAAAGAGCAAATGAACGCCCAGCAACCGGCCAGGGTGCGGACGAGGAGAAACAAGCCCTACCGTTGTTTGAGGCAATGGTGCGGCCCTCCCTTTCCACCAACAGGTCAGGGGTCGGCGGGGGTGGCCGATTTACGGCCCGTGGTTACACAGTATGGGACCTCCTGCCGCGTGCGTTTGATCAACCTTTCCAGAGTCCGGTCCGGCTCCTGATCAACGCGCCATTGCCGGAAGGGAGGTTTGATTTCTCGGTGATCCAGACCCCGACCCCGGGACAAGATCAAAACGCCCAGGAAAAGAACGTGGCGGTCCTGTTGCAGCAGATATTGAGGTCCGCTTTTGGGCTCACTGGAAGAAAGGAAACCCGGGAAGTGGAGGTATTGATCCTTAAAGTAAAGAATTCGCAGGCGCCGGGTCTGGTCGTGTCGCCCACGCCAGGCGGAGCATCTACCTCAGGACTTGGGAGTGTCGAAGGAACCGAAATGTCAATCTCCACGGTGGCAGCGGCGGTCGAAAGGTCGCTGAACCGGCCTGTATTTGATGAAACTGGACTGACAAACAGGTATGACATTTCATTAAAATGGGATCAGGAAACCTGGGACAAACCGAATCCTGAAGGGCTGCGCAAGGCACTGGAGGATCGGCTTGGATTGGCGTTGGTGCCGGACAAGCGCCCTGTGGAAATGATGGTGATCGAGGGGGCCCAAAAGTTGTCAGCGGAAGCTGGGAAGTAGTCCGGCCGCGAGAGAAACTCCAGCAGGAATCCGGGAGGTAGGACCGGCTTTGTTTTGCGAAAGGGTCCTATAATTATGACAACCTGCTCGACGCGGTCGACAAAAGATCGCCACCAACGGCTACGACACGTTCCTGCGCCACTGGTATGCGTCCAACACCGCCGATTCGCGCCTGCAACGCGTGTCGGATGGGACCAACCCCGGCACCTACGCTTACCTTGCCAACTGCTGCGGGCCATCCTACTCGCGGTCGGGACGGGGGCAAAGTTTCCTAACGGCTGGGACGGTGTTACCCGTAGTGGGCCTTTGAGGGTGCTCTGATGCCGGTGGCTTGGATTGCCGCAGCACACCAAACCCGCCACCGATCCAGACCGAACCGTCCGCCTTGACGCTTGGAGCTTGGAAATTCTTTGGTCATTGGACATTGGGCCTTGGTCATTTTTTGGGTCATTTTTTTGGGTTGAACTGCCCCCCGCTCTTCCGTAGCTTCAAACCTCGTTCGGCACCCGTGCCCGCAGCTACGCCACGCTCCAAAAATGAACAAAACAGCCCAGATTTTTCATGGACGCCCCCAAGTCATCTCTTGATGCCCTGAGGATTGACCGCAAGGCCGCGCCCGCACGCCAGTCCAGCCGCTGGCCTTGGCTGCTGTTGCTGCTGCTTTTGGTCGTGGCCGGCGTGGCGGGATTTTGGTTCACGCGGGCCAAGGCGGTTGAAGTGACCACCGCCCCCGTGCGCTCCATCACCGGCGGCGACGCCGAGCGCACGGTTCTGAACGCCTCCGGCTACGTCACCGCCCGACGCAAGGCCACCATTTCCGCGAAGATCACCGGCAAAGTTGTCGAGGTGCTCGTGGAAGAGGGCATGCACGTTAAGGCCGGGCAGGTGCTGGCGCGGCTGGACACCGCCGACCTGGAAGCGCGGCTGGCCGAGCGGGTGGGCGCGCGCGAATCGTCGCGGGCGCAGTTCGACATGGCTGAAAAAAACCGCGCCTCCAACCGCCAGCTGCTCGAACGCAACTTCATTTCCAAGAACGCCTACGA
>JAQGOT010000552.1 GCA_028293465.1 Pedosphaera sp.
TAAGTTTACCAACACCAAACAACCATCAGTTATGAAAAACCATCGCTACTCGTCTGGAACCAGAGTCACCTCCCTCATCACTGCGGTGCTTGGCCTCTCCCTGCTCCCGCTGCTGCTCCCCGAACTATCAACCGCCCAGGGTGATGACAAAGATGCAGCCGAGCGGGTTACCGGCACCTACGCCGGCAGCGACGTTTGGTTCGCTGGCATGCGGAAAACGCCGACCAGCCAGGCCATGCTGCGCGCCCTTACCGGAACGAACATCGTGATGGACCTGCCGCCGGATTACGTCGAGGTCGCCGGGACCATTACCTTCCCCGATGGCAACCCGTTTCCCGACCAGCAATTGCCGGAGTTGAAAATCGTATGCCGCGACCAAAATTCAGACTCTGTGGTACGTTCCCCCCGCCTGGATGAATCTGGTCATTTTTACACCGTGCTGAAAAAGGGCAAGGCCTACGAATTCTATTGGAAGAAGCCGAGCAGCAAAGAACGGTTTTGCACCCTCGAACTGCGGCCTGATGCGCAGCCAAGACAGAAGCTGACTGTCCCGTATCGTCCGCCGGGCCAAGCCGGGGCAGGCCGGACCGATGATACCAAACCCCTGCCTCGGAATTTTTCGGTGGTTTCCAAAGAGTATGACCTCGCAGGTTTTCCCGCACAGCCCACCAGCGAAGAAACCGTAAAAATCGCCGAGGCAATCAAGACCGCCACGGGAACCTCGGCTCGCGCCAACGCCCACGAGTTGCTGGCAAATTATTATAAAGACAAGGGGGACGGCATCCGCGCGCGCTCGGAGTTCAAAAAAGCCAAGAAACTGCGAGTCGGAGTCCCCGAGTAACGCAACCGATTGCCCGGGACAAGGTGCCTCAACCGTGGTGCTGGATTTCCTCCAGTTCCGGTTTGGCACATTCCAACCCCCAGTAGTGGGTGATGGATTGGAACAGCGTTTCCACCGCGCGGAAGTCCACTGGTTTGACCATATAGGCGTTGGCACCTGACTCATAGGCGCGGTTGATGTCTTCCGGTTGGTCGGAGGAGGAAACGATGATCACCGGAAGGCGTTTGAGAACACCGTCTTTCTTGATCCAGTCGAGCACTTCAAAGCCGGTTTTGCGCGGCATTTTGATATCCATGACGATGAGGCGGGGCAAGGGATAGAGACTGCGATCGGCGTACTTCCCATCCCCTTGCAAATAGTGGATTGCCTCCACGCCATCGGTGGCGACCTGGAGGGGGTTGGGAATATGGGCCTTTTTGAAGGCCCTTTTTACGAGGAAAATATCATTCAGATCATCCTCCACGAGCAAGACGGTAAATTGGTTGTTGGTGTTTTCCATAGGCCCAAACTGTTATGACGCCAGTCTAATTTACCCGAGGCGGGTCAAGAATCCAGTGGCCGGAGCACTTTCATGCCCGGTAGAAACCCTACTGCGCGAGCGGCCTGTGCAACCCCGGAACGGCCCGTTTCGCGCCATTTACATTCCAAGGCTGCGCTGTTAAAAACAGGCTGTGTTAAACGATTCCGCAATTTGGAAATCCCTCAACGCGCCCAACCGGCTGAGTTTGATCGGCGGACCCTGCGCCATTGAAAGTGAAAAGCTTTGCCTGCAAGTGGCCGAGTCGCTGAAAAAGACCTGCCAAAAGCTCCGGATTACCTATGTGTTCAAGGCCAGTTACGACAAGGCCAACCGCACTTCCGACCAATCTTTCCGGGGAATGGGCTTGGACGCCGGCCTGAAGATTTTGGCGCGCGTGCGTTCCGAAATCGGCGTGCCCATTCTGACCGATGTCCATACGGAGGCACAGGTTGCGGCGGCGGCGGAGGTGGCTGATATACTGCAAATCCCTGCTTTTCTCTGCCGTCAGACCGACCTCATCCTGGCGGCGGCCCGAACGGGCAAGATCGTCAATGTGAAGAAAGGGCAATTTTTGTCGCCCCAGGAGATGGGTCAAGTGGTGAAGAAAGCCGAAAGCGGAGGCAGCAAGAAAATCATGGTCACCGAGCGGGGGACGACCTTCGGCTACAACAATCTGGTGGCGGATATGCGCTCCATCCCCATTATGCGGCGATTTGGTTATCCGGTGATTTTTGACGCCACCCACTCGGTGCAATTGCCGGGCGGAGGGGGCGATAAATCAAGCGGCCAACGGGAGTTTGCACCGGTATTGGCGCGCTGCGCCGTGGTGGCCGGAGCCACCGGGGTGTTCATCGAAACCCATCCGCAGCCGGATCGCGCCTTGAGTGACGGCTCTAATATGATTCCTCTGGCAGAAATGCCGAGGCTGCTGGCCAACCTAGTAAAGCTCCATGCCGCAGTGCGCACCGAAACACGAGGCTAACCAATGACTCAGAGCTTCGCTCACCTTTCCGTGGTCCTGAAGTCGCCTGGCGGTGCTTCGGGATTTCCACAACGGGCGGCAAAATGGCGTCCGAGTCGGTCGGCGGAGACCGCGCACTACCAATAATGCAAACCGAAATCACCAAAGAGCTGAACGCCCGACTGGCGAAAGTGAAGTTGTTCCTGTGCGATGTGGACGGAATTCTGACCGACGCCTCGGTCTTTATCGGCTTGGACCATGAGATCAAACGTTTCCATATCCGTGACGGGCTTGGGATGTTGATGTTGCGCAAGGAAGGGATCCAGGTAGGCTGGGTTTCCAACCGTCCATCAACGGCAACCGCTCTTCGCGCCGAGGAGCTCAAGATCGATTTTCTGGTTCAAGACAAGGGTAACAAGGTGCAAAAGGTGGAGAAACTTCTCGCCCAGACGGGGTTCAACTGGGATGAAGTCTGTTACATGGGGGATGATGTCGTGGATTTGGGAGTTTTGAAACGTGTTGGAGTCGCGGCTTCAGTGGCCAACGCCATCACGGAGGCAAAGGCCGCGGCGCATTATGTCACGCAGGCCGAAGGTGGCCATGGGGCCGTGCGCGAGGTGGTGGAGTTGATCCTGAAGGCACAGAACCGGTGGGACCGGCTGGTGGCGGAGCATTCAGCCTGAATTATGGCCTGGAAGTTAGCCTCCAAATTACCAAGGACACTCGCATTGGTTGCGGGGATCTTGAGCCTTGCCTTGG
>JAQGOT010000566.1 GCA_028293465.1 Pedosphaera sp.
GGAGGAAAAATTTTCCTTGGAAACCCCTGGCTGCTAGAGCAACAGATTGAAGATGCCGAAGGCCTGGTCCCAGTGCCGGGTTTGGGGATTTTTCAGGTCGGGATCGAGGATTTTGAAGGTCCGGGCCAGCGCAACGGCCAAGGCACCGGCAAGCTCGGGGAGTTTGTCCCGGACCTTGTTGCTGTAGTCCAGGTCCAGCCGGGGCAAGGTCTCCAGTTGTTCCAGGATGGGCTTGAGTTCCAGTTCGACGTCGAGCTGCTTGAATTCGCGCAGGGTTTGCTGGAGACCCTTGGTGAGCGGGAGGTCCGCGGGCTGGATGATGTCGCGTCCGTTGGCGGAGGCGGTGGCTTGCGCCATCAGCAGCAGGTCGTAGAGCTTCTGGTTGAGAAATTCGTCCAAGCGACGCAAATCGCTCTTGTCGATGTGCAGGCGGGCTGCGTGGTCGAACAGGTCCTCAAGTTTCGTTGCTCCAATTAAAGTCGGCATGGTGCTGCTCCTTTCCTATCAATTCTAATTTAAGCCGGAAGGAACGGGTTTCAACCAACAATCGCACTGGAATTCCCAATGCCCAAGGCCCAAAGAATCCCCAAGCACCAAGCGTCAATGGGGGGCGGGGGTTTGGGCGGGCGGGATGGCTCCTGGCCTGCTGCGGCCGGGGACGTTGGCGGCATCGCCTTAATCTAACTCAATCCGATCCAATCAAGGGTGGGGCGAACAAGGGAATTTTAAATTCGAGATCGCAAGGATTGAATCGAGGACAAACGGGTGCCGGAAAGCGGAGGCTGGGGACCAACCTAACCGAACCAAAAGTTTGTTTCGTTTCTTGATTCCGGGGATTTGGGTGCTACCATTTCCGACCATGCTCAAAGCCTCAATTTTCAGGGCCCTGTCCCGGGGTGTCGGTATTGTGTTGGTGTTTGCGTGCCCGTTCGCAGGGCACGCGGTGGAACTCGGGGAGAAGAAGACCACGACGGGGATCGACCCGGAACTGGCGATCAAACAGTTCAAGGTGCCGGCACCGTTCAAGGTCGATCTGTTCGCCGCGGAACCGCAACTGATGAATCCGGTGGCTTTTTGCTTCGATGAACAGGGGCGGGTGTATGTGGCGGAGACGTTCCGGTATCGCACGAGCGTTTATGACATCCGGGAGCACATGAAGATGTTTGACGATGACCTGGCGTCGCGGACGGTGGAGGACCGGGCGGCGGTGATCAAAAAGTTCCTGGGAGATAAAACGGGCGATCTCGGCGTGGAGTCGGAAGTAGTGCGCTTGATCGAGGATCGGGACGGGGATGGCAAGGCGGATTTCTCGACGGTGTTCGCGGATGGTTTCAACAGCATCCTGGATGGCATCGGCTCGGGAGTGCTGGCACGGAAGGGGAAGGTTTATTTCACGGACATCCCGAATCTCTGGTCGCTGCAGGACACGAACCACGACGGCAAGGCGGATGTGCGGACCTCGTTGAGTTATGGTTACGGCGTGCATTTCAATCTGACGGGTCATGATCTGCACGGCTTGCGGATGGGGCCGGATGGGAAGCTCTATTTCAGCATCGGCGACCGCGGTCTGCACGTGACGAACAAGGAGGGCAAGCTGCTGGATTATCCGGACATGGGGACGGTGCTGCGCTGCTACCCGGATGGTTCGCAACTGGAGGTGTTCGCCCAAGGGGTGCGCAATCCGCAGGAGCTGGCGTTCGACGACCATGGGAATCTTTTCACGGGGGATAATAATTGCGATCACGGCGACGCGGCGCGGCTGGTGTATCTGGTCGAGGGCGGCGACAGCGGCTGGCGCACGGGCAACCAGTTCAGCGAGACGACGCCGGCGGGGGTTTGGAATGCGGAGAAGCTGTGGCATCTGCAGTTCCCGGGGCAGGCGGCTTATGTGCTGCCGCCGGTGGCGCACGTTGCGGACGGGCCGTCGGGGCTGGCGCATTATCCGGGGACTGGTTTTCCGGCGAGTTGGAGGGATCATTTCTTTCTGTGCGATTTCCGGGGCGGCAGCGCAAACAGCGGCGTGCATTCATTTGCGGTGGAGACCAAGGGGGCGACATTCACGATGATCGATCACACGCGTTTTCTCTGGAACATTCTCGCGACGGATGTGGATTTCAGCCCGGATGGGCGGATGTTTGTCAGCGATTGGGTGCAGGGCTGGCCGCAATCGCAACAGGGGCGGCTGTATCGGCTGTATGATCCGGAGGTGGTGAAGCAGCCGGTGGTGCTGGAAACGAAGAAGTTGCTCGCGGAGGGCATGGAAAAGCGTTCACTCAAGGAATTGGGCGGGTTGCTGGCGCATGCCGACCAGCGGGTGCGGCAGGAGGCGCAGTTTGAATTGGCGGATCGCGGAGCGGCGGCGGTAAAGACGCTCGAACAGGTGGCGGAGAAATCCAAGAACCAATTGGCGCGTTTGCATGCCATCTGGGGTTTGAGCCAGATCAGCATGAAGAGCAGAGTTGATCTGGGCCACCTCATTGACCTGTTGAGCGATGGCGATGCGGAAGTGCGCGCGCAAACAGCGAAAATGCTGGGCGATTGCCAATACGCGGACGCAGCCAAATTTTTGATCAAGGGGTTGCGTGATCCGAACCCGCGGGTTCAATTCTTCGCCGCCACGAGCCTGGGCAAGCTGAAGGTCCGCGCAGCCGTGGGACCCATCTTGGGGATGCTCCAGGCGAATGCCGATGAGGATGTTTATCTGCGTCACGCCGGGATGATGGGATTGATCGGTTGCGCGGATAAAGCCGCCTTGGTGGCGGCGGCCAAGGATAAATCATCCTCCGCCCGCATGGGGGTGCTGCTGGCGATGCGCCGGTTGCAAATGCCGGAAATTGCGATGTTTCTCCACGATGCGGAGCCGCTGCTGGTGTTGGAGGCGGCGCGGGCCATCAACGATGTGCCGATTGCCGATGCGCTGGCGGAACTGGCGGCGCTGATCGACCATCCGACGGCGTCGGAACCGCTCGATTGGCGTGTGATCAATGCCAATTTCCGGCTCGGGGCGAGCCAGAATGCGCGGGCGCTCGCGGGTTATGCGGCGCAGGACTCGGCGACGGACAAGGTTCGGGGTGAGGCGCTGCATGCGCTTGAGACATGGGCCAATCCTGCGCAGCGTGACCGGCTGACAGGGCTTTGGCGGGCGATGGCCAAGCGCGATGGCGGAACCGCCGCAGCGGCGTTGCGACCGGTGATTGCGAAGGTATTGAATTCCCCGCATCAATCGATCCAATTGGCTGCGATCGGGGCTGCCAAATCGCTGGCGCTCAAGGAAGCGAGCCCGAGCTTGTTCGCGCTGGTCACTGACACGAAAGCGGCCGCGGAAGTCAGGGTGCAAGCGCTCAAGGCGCTGGATGAACTCCACGATGAGCGGTTGCTGGAGGCGGTGAACGCGGCGGTGGCGGACAAGAATGAGAATGTGCGCAAGGAAGGGAATCGATTGCAGGCCCAGGTCAAGCCGGGTGATCCGACCATCGCGTTGGTGGCCGTGCTGGAGAAGGGATCGCTGACGGAGAAACAAGGCGCCTTGGCCACGCTTGGCGGCTTGAAAAGCGAAGCGGCGGACAAGGTGCTGGCGACGTGGCTCGATGAACTGATTGCCGGCAAGGTGGCGAAGGAAATTCAATTCGATCTGGTCGAAGCCGTCAGCCAACGCGATTCAACGCTGCTCAAAGACAAGTTCAAAGCCTATACAGCGGCGCAACCCAAGGACGATGAGTTTGCCGGCTTCCGGGAAACGCTTTACGGCGGGGATGCGGAAGCCGGTCGGAAGATTTTCCTCGAACGCCCGGAAGCATCCTGCACGCGCTGCCATAAAATCAAGGGTGAGGGTGGCGAAGTCGGCCCGGAATTGACCGGCATCATGAGCCGGCATGACCGCCAGTACGTATTGGAATCGATCCTTTATCCCAACAAACAGATCGCCGCGGGATTTGAGAGCGTGTTGGTGACGATGAAGAACGGCCAGGTTTACGCCGGAATATTGAAAAGCGAGGATGCGAAGGAGTTGGTGATCAATTCGCCCGACGACGGCATTCAGAAGGTGAAGAAAAGTGAAATTGAATCACGACAAAAAGGGCTTTCCCCCATGCCGGAAGCGATGGGGGCCATACTCTCGAAACAGGATATCCGCAACCTGGTGGAGTTTCTGGGGACGCTCAAATAGGGTGCGGTTTCCGGATTTGGCAGCGCAAAGTAAGTCGCCAAAAGTTTTTTGACCGCCCCCGACGAAAACTGCCGTCGTGAAGGCTCACTTTTACCGATCTGGTGCAAGCGTTGTCCAAAGATTTTTGGTGACCTACTTAGGACAGCCGGGGCACCGGTTGGTTTTGTAGGCCGAACAAGGACAGAAAAGAATTCCGGAGGCTGACAGGCCTTTCAGATTCTCCCCGAATTCACGGGCGGCGCGGCTTCGTTATGCTGGTGGCATGCGTAACCTCAGAAGCACCTCATTCATCACACCTCTCATTATTATTCTACTCCTGCTCGTCGCCAGCCCGGTGATGAGCGCGACCTATTACATTGACTTTGGCAGCGGATCCGACAGCAACACCGGGCTGTCCACCGGCACGCCGTGGAAGCGACATCCTTACATGACCGGGTGGGCCGGCAGATATACCCATGCGGCGGGCGACCAATTCATCTTCAAAGGCGGCGTCACGTGGGACCAGACTTGTCTGCCCATTCAGTTCAGTGTGGGCGGGACGCTGAGCAATCATGATTACTACGGCGTCAGCACCTCCTGGTATGCCGGCAGCGCGTGGTCGCGGCCCATCTTCGATGCGCAATATGCGCGGGGCGTGATTTTTTGGATGCACCAGACGGCCAATTGCGTGACCATTGATGGTCTCGATTTGCGCGGCGTCAAAGCAACGAGCAACTTCGGCCAAAGCTCCATCAGCATTGAAGGCTGCACCCAACTCACGGTGACCAATTGTTGGATCCACTAATGGACCCACGCCTCAATTTTCACGTCATATTGAATGTTAGGCGTTTTTTTCAACACCCCCATGGGTCAACGCGCTG
>JAQGOT010000570.1 GCA_028293465.1 Pedosphaera sp.
TGCGCTCTATCAACCCCCGACCGATCCCAAGACTGACAAACCGCTGGACGCCACCAAACCCGTCGGCGAGTGGAATCATATCCGCCTCCTCATCACCCCGGAGAAGTGCGAGCACGAAATCAACGGCGTGAAGTATTTCGAGTACGTCCTGCACAGCGAAGATTTCAATGCCCGCGTGGCCAAGAGCAAATTCGGGAAAATGGCGAATTTTGCCAAGGACGACAACGGCTATCTCGCCCTCCAAGGCGACCACGGCCAGGTCTCCTTCCGGAACATCAAGATCCGACGGATAGCGCCGAAGAAGTAATCGCCTTTGAGGCTTGAGTGGAGCGCGGCTGCGGGCAACCCCCCCAGCCGCTCCAAGGAATCGCCCCTTCTTTTGCCTTCGCCACCCGGCATTATCAGAAATTGTCGGTTGGTGTTTTGGCTCTTTCGCGCCGTGCTGGCCAAAATCTGTCCGTGCTGATAGCGTATCCTTCTTATGGCAGGTGAAAACTTGATCGCAAACGAACGGGTGGAGGCGTTGAAGGAACAACTCACGACACATCCGATCTATGAGGCCGTGGAGACGCTGCAGGATTTACGGTGTTTTATGGAGCATCACATCTACGCCGTGTGGGATTTTATGTCGTTGTTGAAAGCACTGCAGGCCGCAGTTGCACCCGCGCAAACACCTTGGATGCCGTCTCCCCGGCCCGAGCTGCGGCGCTTTGTAAACGAAATTGTCCTGGGTGAAGAATGTGATGAATACAATGTCGGCGGCACGAGACGATTCATCAGCCATTTTGAACTCTATTTATTGTCGATGGAAGAGGTCAAGGCGGATACCAGACCGATCCGGCAGTTCATCGCGGTCGTGAATGACCACGGCGTTGAGGCGGCTTTACGTCTTCCCAGTGTTCCACCACCAGCCATCGAGTTTGTCCGGTCAACGTTTCAATTCGTTGAAGAAAAGAAAGACCATTGCACGGCATCGGCCTTTGCCTTCGGCCGGGAAGACCTTATTCCAGCCATGTTCGGAGCCCTGCTCGAACGAATGAAAATCAGCGAGGTCATGGCCCCCAATTTTCACTATTACCTTAAGCGTCACACACAACTCGACGCCGAAACCCACGGCCCGCTCGCTCTCCAATTGGTGGCCGCGCTCTGCGGCAAAGACCCCGCTCGAGAACGGGAAGCAAGGGGAGCAGCCGAAAAGGCGCTCGAGGCCAGGATCGTTTTTTGGGACGGAGTTGAGGCGGCGATGAAGAATCAGCCGTAGCCGATCAAGAGAAGACTGCTTTCCCACGATGCAAGTCGTGCTCCCTGCTTGAAGTCGAGCAGGGAAAACACACGCGCATAATGCTGGGCATCCGCACGTGCCGCGGTTAGTGTTGCACAACCTTACAGCGGTGGACCGAGAGGGCGCAGGCCTCAGAGCAGCTTCGCCTGAAGCTCTTCCTTGGCCAAATCCTCGCCCAGACCCTGGATAAACCCGTTCCGCCGCTCCATGATGTGCTTGTCCACCAAAGGATCATACTTCACGGGATAATTTCCGTCGTAACACGCCATGCAGAAATTATCCTTGGGCAGACCGGTGGCTTTCACCAAGCCTTCCGCAGACAGATAATGGAGCGAATCCGCGTTGAGATACTTGCGGATTTCCTCCAGGGAATGATTGGCCGCCATGAGCTTGCTGCGGTCCGGGAAATCAATGCCATACACGCACGGATGCATGTGGGGCGGACAACTCACCATGACATTCACTTCCTTGGCGCCGGCTTCCTTGAGATTGTTCACGCGCGATTTGCTGGTGGTGCCGCGCACGATGGAATCATCCACCACGATCACCCGCTTGTCCTTCACCAGATCGTTGATGAGGTTGAGCTTCACGCGGACATCGAAGTCGCGGATGAGTTGTGACGGTTGCAGAAAGCTGCGGCCGACATAATGGTTACGCACGAACGCCATCTCGTAAGTGATGCCGGATTCCAAGGAGTAACCGAGCGCGGCGCAATTGCCGCTGTCCGGCACCGGGATGACGAGGTCGGCCTCGACGGGATGTTCTCGCGCCAGTTCGCGGCCCATTTCCACGCGGACCTTGTAAACGTTGCGGTCGGCGATGTTGCTGTCCGGTCGCGCAAAATAGACGTATTCAAAAACACAAAAGGCGCGGCGCTTATGTTCGGGAAACGCCTGGATACTGCGCAATCCCTTCTTGTCGATGATGACAATCTCCCCCGGCTCCACATCCCGCACGAACTCGGCGTGGATCAAATCAAACGCGCACGTCTCGCTGGCCAGTACGTAGGCGCCATCCACCTTGCCGATGGAGAGCGGCCGAAACCCGTGAGGGTCGCGCACGCCGATCAGTTCCTGCTCGGTCATGATGGCGAGTGAGTACGCCCCTTCGATCCGCCGGACGGTTTCGATGAGGTTGTTCTCGTGGCCACCCAAAGTCGGTTGTGCGAGCAGATTCAGCACGATCTCGCTGTCCACGGAGGTCTGGAACATCGAGCCGGTGGCTTCGAGTTCGTCGCGCACGAGGGCGGCGTTCGTCAGGTTGCCGTTGTGAGCAATGGCAATCTGCCCGCGGCGGCAGTTTCCCGTCAGCGGTTGCGCGTTGCGGATGTGCGACGAGCCGGTGGTGGAATAACGGGTGTGGCCGATGGCCATCGACCCGGTCAGCGGCTTGAGCGCCTCGCCGTTGAAAATCTGCGAGACCAGGCCCATGCCGCGGTGCTCGTGGAACCGGCCGTTATCGGAGGTGACGATCCCGGCGCTTTCCTGCCCGCGATGCTGCAAGGCGTAAAGGCCGTAGTAGGTCAGTTGCGCGGCATTCGGATGCCCGTAAATACCGAACACACCGCAATAATGTTTGGGATAGTGCTGCATGATGCTTAGGTTTCGCTCATCGCTCGCGCAATGGCATTCCACCAACGGTCGTGTAATTCGCTCAGATCGAGGGACAAAGTGCCCTCACCTGCCTTGATTTGCAATGCCGCCCCGCCAACTTTCCCCAACTGAAACGCGGGCACTCCCAGAATCTTCGCCTGCGCCAAAACTTTGGGTGCCTGCAGGGCCGGAACGGAAATCACGATGCGGCCTTGGGTCTCGCCAAAAAGCAGCGCATCCAGCCGGAGGCCGGTAAACGCGGACAAATCAATCTCCGCGCCGATCAGCCGCGGGGTTTCCCGGGCGATTTGCTGCGAAATGCAGGATTCCGCCAGCGCCACGGCCAAGCCGCCTTCGCTGCAATCGTGCGCGCTCTTGATCACGCCGGAGTAAATCAGGGAACGCAACGCCAGATGCAATTCCGTTTCCTTCACCAGGTCGCAACGCGGCGGGGTGCCGGTTTTTAACCCGTGAATCTGTTGCAGATACGCCGAACCACCCAGACCGAGTAATGGATCGTTCCGGTCAACGATCTCGCCCAGCAACAATATAACATCGCCCTCGTCCTTAAACCACTGCGTGGTGACGTGCTCGGGCTTTTCAATCAGTCCCACCATGGCGACGGTCGGCGTCGGGTCAATGGGGCCGTTGGGATTCTGGTTGTAAAGGCTCACGTTGCCGCCGGTGACCGGGGCATTGAACGCGCGGCAGCCTTCTGCCAGGCCGCGAACTGATTCGCGCAACTGCCAGAAAATCTCCGGATTGTGCGGGTTGCCGTAATTCAGATTATCCGTCGAGCCCAACGGCGTCGCGCCGGAGCAGGCCAGGTTGCGCGCCGCCTCGGCCACCACGGTTTTGGCACCTTCATACGGATCGAGATAAACGTAGGTGGCGTTGCAATCCACTTTCATCGCGATGTACTTATCGACGGTGGCGCTCGCGCCGTTCGAATCCTGCGGCAAGGAATCGGCCTTGATGCGGATCACCGCGGCATCCGAGCCCGGGCAAACCAAGGTGCCGTCGCGCACCATGTGATCGTATTGACGATAAACCCAGTTCTTGGAGGCGATGGTCGGCCAACTGAGCAACGCCTTCAGGTTGCCGGCGGCATCCTGCGTGTCCACGACGCCCGCGAGCGTGAACGCGCGCACGGCTTTCAAATACTCCGGCTCGCGCGCCTCGCGTTGATAGATCGGCGCTTCATCGGCGAGCTTTTTGGCGGGAATATCCGCGACCAATTCACCATGATTCTTAACCACCATGCGGCCGGTGTCGGTCACGGTCCCGACTTCCGCCCACGGCAAATCCCACTTGTCGAAAATCCGCTTCACCTCGTCCTCATGGCCTTTGTGGACGATGATGAGCATGCGCTCCTGCGATTCGCTCAACATGATTTCGTACGGCGTCATGTTCGGCGCGCGTTGCGGCACCTTGGCCAGATCAATCTCGATGCCAGTGCCTGCGCGCGCGGCAGTCTCACACGTGGAACAGGTCAAACCGGCGGCGCCCATGTCTTGAATGCCGGCCACCGCATCGGTCGCGAGCAATTCCAGGCACGCCTCCATCACAAGCTTTTCCATGAACGGGTCGCCCACCTGCACCGCGCCGCGCTGTTGCTCGGCCGATTCCTCCGTCAAATCCTGCGATGCGAAGGCCGCGCCCGCGAGCCCGTCGCGGCCCGTAGCCGGACCGACATAAAATACCGGGTTGCCGATGCCCTTGGCCGCGCCGCGCGCGATTTGCTCATGCCGCAACACGCCGAGACAAAAGGCGTTCACCAGCGGATTGCCCTCGTATGACTTGTCGAAGTAAACCTCCCCCGCCACCGTGGGGATGCCGAAGCAATTGCCGTAATGCGCAATGCCCGCCACCACACCGCTGAACAACCGCCGGTTGTTGGCGATCTCAGAGTTCCCGTTCTTTTCCGCGTCCGCGTTTTTCTCCGCCGTGATTGGGCCGAAGCGCAACGAATCAATCGAACACACCGGGCGCGCGCCCATCGTAAAAATGTCGCGAATGATGCCACCCACGCCGGTCGCCGCGCCTTGAAACGGTTCCACCGCGCTCGGGTGATTGTGCGAT
>JAQGOT010000574.1 GCA_028293465.1 Pedosphaera sp.
CTCGCACAACTCCTTGAGCAACGCTTCGAGCGCATCGGACATTTGGGCGATCGGCAGCGTGCCAGTCATGCCCGCGTTGCCGGTCAAGGCATGAATTTTCCGGTATAACTCCTGCATCTGCTTGACCCGCCCGTTTTCATCGGCGGATTTGGATAATGCCTGGAGCGAGCCCCGCAGATGGTTCAAGATGGTCGGCAGGCTGTCCACGAAGCCTTGGCGCAGCTCGGCTTGAAACGCAACGTCCGCCTCGGTGCCCGCGTTGGGTCCGGCGACGGGGGAAACCGGCTCGATGGCCGTGGGCGTGAGGGAGGCGGACGGTGCGGCGTTGGCTGGCAACAAATTGCGGATCACCTCGATCACCTGCCTGGGGGTGCAACTGGCTTTGGAGAGGCATTTGGTCGCGCCGGCCTTCCAGGCATCCTGCACCATGTTGGAGAGGTAGGTGTTGGAAAATACCACGACGGGTAATTGTTTCAATTCCGGTTGCGCGCGGATTTGCTTTAGTAAATCCAGCCCGCTGATCTGAGGCAGCATCAAGTCCAGGATGACGATGTCCGGCTGAAAGCTCTTGATGAGTTCAAAACCGGCTTCGCCAGTCAGCGCGATTTCAACCTCGTAACCGTCCGCGGAGAATTTGCTGCGGTAAATAGTGGCGACGATTTGATCGTCCTCGATGATCAGGATTTTCTTCATCAGGTCTTCGCCAGCTGCACAGGCGTGGGCAGGGACTGGAGGTAGTCTTCCAAAAACTTTTGTATACGGGCAAATTCCCGTTCGACACTCAGGGCCAGTTCCGGGGCATTCGACAGCAGGCCTTCGTGGCCCTGCCGTTCAAGCTCACGAAGGAGCGGGCCGATGGCGGTCATGCCGCAGGTGGAACTGGCGCCGGCACAACTATGCGCCAACCGCCGGACCTCCTCCGCCGCCCCGACCTTGACCGCCGCGGTGAGCTGTTCGACTTGTCCCGAGGTTTGCTGGAGATATAATTCCGCCAGTTCCCGCAGGTTTTCCGGATTGCCATTCGCGAAATCCAACAGACGTTCCATGTCCACCGGTGGTTGCGCGGCTAATTCCAGATCACCCGCTTCGGGTTCCTCGGGGCTGCTGTTGAGCTCCGACAGGCTGGCGCGTGAGCCCCAGCGTTCCAACACGAGCCGGATATCCTCCGGACGCACCGGTTTGGAAAGATAGTCGTCCATGCCGGCGGCCAGGCACTTCTCCCGGTCGCCTTGCATGGCGTTGGCCGTCATGGCGACGATGGCAATTTCGGGCTTGAAATGCCCGGGCTGCCCGGCGGTCTTTTGACGTTCACGAATCTGGCGGGTGGCCTCCAACCCGTCCATCTCCGGCATTTGCACATCCATGAAAATGATATCGTACGGCTGGCGCTCCAGGGCTTTGAGGCATTCGACCCCGTTGGCAGCGACGTCGGCTTGATAACCCATTTGTTGCAGCAGCCGCAGGGCGACCTTTTGGTTGATGAGATTGTCATCGCACAGGAGCGTGCGCAACGGCAGCCGGTTGGCGAGCGAGCGATCCAGTTTGGGACCGGTGGACTTGCGACTGGTGGACTTGGCCTTGGCGCCCGAGATCACCCGCACCAACACTTCGTGCAATTGCGCCGGTTTGATCGGCTTGGTCAGGCAACTGGCGAAAGCCACACTGGTAAAGGCCGGGTTATCCGCCCGGACCCCCATGGAGGTCAACAACACCAGCGGCATCATAACCGCGCTGGGCATCTGACGGATTTCCTTGGCGAGCATGATCCCATCCATCCCCGGCATCTGCATGTCGAGGATGGCGAGGTCGAACGTTTCGCCCTGCTGCATCCATTCCAAAGCTTGGGCGCCGCTTTGGGCGCTGCGGGGAATCATGCCCCACTTGCTGGCCTGCAGCGTCAGGATGCGGCGGTTGGTGGGATTATCATCCACGATCAACAAGCGCAGATCGGACAGTTGTGGCTGGGGACCTGACAGCGAGAACTGGGGCGTCATCGCCGCGGGGTGGAAGGGCAGGAGGAAGTGGAAGATGGAACCCTTTTGCGGGGTGCTTTCGACCCACATCCGGCCGCCCATGAATTCGACGAGGCGCTTGCTGATGGCCAACCCAAGACCCGTGCCGCCGTATTGGCGCGTGGTGGAGGCGTCGGCCTGGCTGAAAGATTTGAACAGACGGTCGAGCCGGGAGGGGTGGATGCCAATGCCGGTGTCGCGAACGGAAAAATGTAATTGGCACGATTCGGGATCGATGGCTGGATCGATGACCGGCGCGCCGGGTGGAAGCTCGGCAGCCGTCCGCAGCGGAGCGGATTGAAGCCTGACTTGCACGACAACTTCACCTTCGGTGGTGAACTTGATGCCGTTGCTGATGAGATTGACCAGCACCTGACGCAAGCGCGTGACATCGCCCTGGATGTGGCTGGGGATCTCGTCGTCCATCTGGTAGGCCAGATCGAGTTCTTTTTCCGCCGACTTGGCGGCCAGGAGGTCCAACGCGTCCTCGATGCACATGCGCAGATCAAAAGGACGGTCTTCCAGTTCGAGTTTCCCGGATTCAATTTTGGAGAAATCCAGGATGTCATTGATGATGGTCAGCAGGGACTCGCTGCTGGAATAAATGGTTTCGACATAACTCCGCTGTTCATTATTCAACGAGGTCTCGAGGAGCAAACCGGTCATGGCGATGACGCCGTTCATCGGGGTGCGGATTTCATGGCTCATGTTGGCCAGGAATTCGGCTTTGGCGCGGGCGGCGGTTTCGGCGGCGACGCGGGCGGCTTCCAGATCGCGGTTGGTCT
>JAQGOT010000641.1 GCA_028293465.1 Pedosphaera sp.
GCGTTTGTGAATTTTTTCAGCCGATAGGTTCTCTGCGGGCAAACCGAGCGCATCACCAACCGCCGTGCCGAGCAACAGGCCTGCGAATCGTTCCCGCAAATCAATGCTTGGTTCCGTGGCGATCATCTCAGCTTGCTCCTTGTTGACCCAACCCCTTCGCTAGGTCGGCAAATTCCGTGAAGAGGCGATCCACGTCGTCTTTGCGCGCCATTTGACCAATCCAGTCCGCAGGAATCGATTTCACTCCGTAAGCGACTCCGGCCAGACCACCGGCAACACAACCTGTTGTGTCGGCATCCCCGCCCAGGTTGACGGCTTTGAGAACGCATTCTTGAAAGTTGCTCGTGGTTAAGAGACACCAGAGACTTGCAACGAGTGTGTGGATAACGTAGCCACTTGAATCGATTTCAGATTCCGATCGCTGGGCGAATTCCCCGGCCAAAAGCATTTGAAAGTAGTCGAACTCAACTGACCACCAAGCAATTGGCTCATAAAATGATCGAAATTCGCCCAAAGCATTCGTAAATGCGACGCCGGGTATTCTGCCTTTCAGAAGCTCCCTGACTACCAGCGCGAAAAATCCGCAAGCCATTTGAGATCGGGAATGCCGGTGTGTAATTGCAGAGGCGCGATGGATGCGATCCAGCATTTGCTTGGTCCCAAGATCAGCGAAACGCAACCCGACTGGAATGATGCGCATAAGAGAACCATTGCCATTGCTGTATTGATCATCACTCCCCGCGACTTCGGCGCGGCAACCGGTGGCAATATGAGACAGCGCTTGGGATGTCGTCACGCCAATGTCGAAAACCTTGCCATGTGGGGTCCAAATTTCCTCCCGGTACCATGCGACAAACCGTTTCCCCATGTCCTCGGTGTCGAACTCATGCCGGACAAGGCTTTCTGCTGAACACAAAAGAAGCGAAGAGTCGTCAGACCATGTTCCGGGAGGTTGCCGGTGTGATCCAAAACCGCGCATGTTTATCACCGGATCAGCTTGGACCGTGGCCCGACCCTTAAATTCCACAGGTACGCCTAGCGCATCGCCGACCAGCGAACCCCAAAGCCCGCCAAGGATTCGATCTTTATGCGTGATGATGGCCGGAGTGCTCATTTGCGTTGTGTGATGAAAAAGAGTCCCGCGTAAACCTTGGGGTCTATCAAGGCTCCAGTTTTCGCCTTTGCCTCCAGCCAACTCCCAACATCAACCAGCGGAACCTCATGGACGATGATATCCTCACGAGACACGCCGCCACCCTTCCCGGTGCGGCGCAACCCGGAAACACGAAAGAGCGTCACCCGTTCTGAAGTGAGTCCGCTGGACGATGGTCCAGTCGTTAGCTCTTCCATGCGGTCGGCAGCATAGCCGGTTTCCTCCAGCAGTTCGCGTTGGGCGGCCTCAGCATCGGATTCATGGCTGCTGTCCGGCTCGTCTCCGATAATCCCGGCAGGAAGCTCAACCGTGCGGGCGTGGAGAGGAATCCGGTATTGCTCCACGAGCAGCAGCTTCTGTTCATCCGTCACGGCGACGATGATGGCACCGCCGGTGGCATTGGTGCGCTCGGCGTATTCCCAGTGGCCTTCCTTGACCAGGGCCAGGAACCTGCCTTTACACAAGGTGGTTTGGATAGGTTCGTTCATTTGCTGTTCAAAAGCCCGGCACTTTGCACCGTGATGATTCCGGCGCGGCCCATTTCCGTGATGGCGTGCTTCACATCGTTTGGCTCTAGGTTGACTCCCCGGCTGGCGTCCTCGATGAAATAGGTCTTGAAACCCAGTTGGGCGTCCAGTGCCGTGAATTTGACACAATAATCTGTCGCCAGGCCGCACACGAATACTTCCGTGACCCCGTGTGCCTTGAGCCATTCGCCCAGCTCCGTGGATCTGCGATGGCCGTTGTCAAACAGGCCGCTGTAGCTGTCGATGCCGGCGTCGGTGCCTTTGGGAAAGATTTTGGCAACCTGCCCGCGCTGCAATTCCGCCGCGAGTTCAGCACCTGCTGTTCCCTGCACACAATGCACCGGCCCGAGCGTCTGCGGCAGGCCGTTCAGTTCAATTTTTTCAAACACCTTTTTGCCCGGATGATTCACGGCGAAACTGCCGTGGTTCGCCGGATGCCAATCCTGTGTGGCGACCACCAAAGGAAACGCGGCTTGAAGCCTGTTCGCAACGGGAATGACCTCATCGCCCTCCGGCACGGCCAGCGCACCACCAGGCAGGAAGTCATTTTGAATATCCACCAGAATCAGTGCTTTCATAATTGGTCCATGACATGCTTTCTCACGCTACAGGAGGGTGAGAGCTACGCCGTGGTCGTTCACCGCTTTCAGCAGTTCTTTCACCTCGACCCAACCCGCTTCACCAAGGGTCAATCCCACCCGCTCCGGTTCGTGCCGCAGGATCAGGCTGAGAAACTTGCTCGTTCGAATTGTTTCTTTGTCTGTCATAAGGATGATCCTTTCAAATTCCGACTCGGATGAGCGTCACATCGTCGGGCAAAGCTCCCGACGGATACCGCACCAATTCGATCAACCGCTGACCCGCAGCCTCAGCCGAATGCTCCCGACAGACAACCATGATCCGTTCCGCTGATGTGTATTTGAGCAAACCGTCAGTCGCGAGGAGCAAAATGCCGGCTTCCCTTGGACGACGGAACGGAGCCGGCCAGGCGGCGCCCGAGCCAAGGAACGGCTTCCGCTGCTGCGCTTGGGTAAGGTTCAGATAGTCCCCGTTTTTCGGGATGAGCCATACTCCAGAATCGCCCACGCTGGCGCCGAAAATTTCCTCCGGTGTTATGACTGCGAGGGCGCAAGTGGTTTCACCAGCCACCGGGTCCTTTGCAATCGCTGCATCCATTTTCCGCAACACTTCCGCGCAGGCATCGGCATTGACCAGGTGAGAAGCATGCTGGCGAACCATATTTACCGCCAAGCTTGCCGCCTCGGCACCGCCGCTGATGCCGCCGGCACCGTCGGCCACGCATAGCACAATTCGCGGGCCGTCGTGGAGGATGAGTCCGCGATCCTGGTTATGCGGATTTCCCGCAGCTGTAAGCAGTATGGGTTTCATCAGAATTTGATTGGTTCTCGTGCTTTCAGCCATTCGTCTGGAATGCTATGCCGCCCCGCACTCAGGGCGACGATTCCGCCAACTATGGCACACGTAGTGTCGCGATCGCCAAGGCCGCTGACCGTGGTCCAGAGCGCATCGGTGTAAGTATCAGTGTGTCGAGCCGCGCACCATAGACAAAACGGAACCGTATCAGAGGAGATGACCTGTGAGCCGTTGCCCAGAAAAAGCGCGGCGCTCCTTGGTGATAATTCAAGGGGCACTTCGAGTGCTTTCTTTAGCCTATAATATGTGTCGGTGTGTGGAATTTGCTCCAAGACAAACTCGATCAACGCATGGCTCGGCTTCGCTGAAAACTCTCGTTCGCGTACCATCCAAGCCGCAGCCAGCGCCACCGCAATTGCCCCGGTTTGGCCGTCAGGATGACCATGTGTCACCTCAGCCGATGCTTTCGCTTCGGCAATTACCCGGTTCAAGTCGTAAGCAAAATATGCCCCGATGGGTGCCGCTCGCATCGCACCGCCATTGCCGCACGAGCCTTGGCCATCAAACACGCGTCCGGCCGCCGTTTCCCAAGGCGTTCCTTCACCAATGGCGCGCAGGATTCCGTGGGCGGTGCCGCCATAGCCACGTTGCGGTTCACGGGCGTATTCGCGCGCAAATTCTGCTGCCAGGGCATCCTGCTCAATGTGACCGTAGCGCTTCAAGCAGCGGACGATGGACAGGGCCATTATCGTGTCATCAGTAACAAACCATGGAGGCGGGGGTGGGTCCTGAGACTCCAGCCGTCGCTCAATCACTTCCGGCCTGGTGAAAAAGCATTCTCCGAAACCGTCACCGACCGAAAGTCCGTCCAGCGAAAGCAGTGCCCGCTGGATTCGTTCGTCATGGTCGGCTGGCAATTTCGCCGGCCAGGTATTCGGATGTGCCGCAAGAAACTCACGAATTTTCTGCAACCAAATGGTTTCAATTGAGCCCGTTCCGCCTAACCTGATACGTTCAACGATCCAATCGGCAAATCGCAACTCGTTTTCCATCGAACATCCGTGGTCTGTATCCGTCGAGTGGATGATCACAGGACAAACTGGCCGGGCTTGGGCTAGAAACTTTGCTGCGTCCAAACCGGTTTCAAATGGCTTTGGATCACCGCCGTAAGACAACGAGATTATCGCCGCAGTCGGAAAAAAAGACTCAGATTCCGAGGCCATCGAAGAAGCGTCCCGCCAGATCTTCAGCTCAAATTCGTCTCCCAATGCTGGAACCATCTTCTGGAACGCAGCGATGCGTTCGCCATTATCATCGAGAATAAGAATCGTTTTCATGGTTGAAATTCGGGTTCAGGTGGCAAGATCATATACCGTAACTTGCACTCCATTATTCACGAGTTCTTCCTCCACAATCCTCTCAACCTCTTCCCACTTGCCGCCGGCGAGGCCACAACCAATGCGGGGCATATGAACAGAAGCAGTTAATCGTCGTGCCTCAGTGGCAACGCGCTTTAGTCCCGTGCGCACGGCTTCGTAACGAACGGGAGGGATTCCTTCCACAACCCGCACATCCCTCTGTCCAATCAGGTTCGCGACCCAAAGGTCCTCTAACACTTGAACAAATTGCACCTCGCCCAACGCAAATGGAATCGACTCGCCTCCACTGTGCCAGGCACGATACCTCAGTTCCGGCTCCCGCCATCGATTCGACAATGCAACGACGAACCCTCGCCCCCATCCCCCGATGTCGTTGCAGACATGCACAATGATTTTCGGCCCTTCTCCGATCGGGGCGGTTGCGTCACCGATGACGTAGTTAATTTTCATTTGATTTACCTTTTTATTCCACCAACACGCCTTGCTTTTCCGCAACCCCGATATTGGCCTTTGTTCCAGAATTGAATTCCAGAAAGTCATTTTCGATGCCGTCGCTGAAAATTACGCCGTGCTCCGCCATTTGGGACTCCAAGGTCAGCGGTGTATCCTTCGTCACCCGCCCGAACACCAGCACTGTGCCGGTTGTCCGTGTCGGAAAAGGTTCGCGCACGGTGAAATACAAATAATCCGATTCCCATGTAAATCCGCGCACGGCCCGCTCATAGCAGCCGGGCTTTTGGGGTTCATTGTTCCCGCGATTGCCAGCGGCATTGACGATGGCACCCGCCCCCGTAAGCAGACTCTTCAACCAACCGCTCGCCCCCATGCCCGTGGAGACAATCACACCGCTGGATGAATGCGTCTCGCCGGCCTTGCCGGACCGGATGAAATATCTGGCCGTGCTGTGGGTCTTCGGCCCGATAAACAGATCGTTCACGGCATACAGCGTCTGGCCGTTGTTCAGAGTCGCCTTCGCCATCGTGACGGAGCGGGTGTTGCGTTTCCGGAAAATCACCTCGGGCATCAGTTTCGCAAGGTCACAAACGCGAAACGGCAGCAACCGGCCATTCCAGCGTTCGGGGTCGGGATTGACTCCCACCAGCGGTTGCCCATCCAAATACTTCAACGTGTTGGCGACCAATCCATCCTGACCGAGTGTGACCACGGTGTCCTCCGGCGCAAAAACAAAGTTCGGCAGGAAGCCGCGATCCACGGTTTGCACGCGGCCCGTTTGACCGAGCACTTCCCCCACCCCGGCCAAGGCGCGGTGATAGGTCTCGTCCTCGCGCAGATAATCCGAGAAGTCCGCGCCCTGGTGTTCGATATAAAAACGCGTCTGGCTGACGGTGTTGAACCGGATCACCAGTTCCGCCAGGCGCGTGGGCCGCGTCACGAGGACGATTTTGTTGTCGGTCAGCCGGTTCATTTTCTTGCGGGTTGTGGCGCCATCAATTCGCGGAGCA
>JAQGOT010000660.1 GCA_028293465.1 Pedosphaera sp.
TGGTTCCAAACGCATCGACCTGAAGGAGGCAAAAAGGGGTCGCCCATAAGGGCGAGTGTCAACCGGTAAGAAAGTTTCCGTTCCCAAATTTTGCTGTGCTTCGGGTCTTTCCCTCGCTCACCGGGAGTTCGATGCTTTCCGGCACGACTCGAACCCGGCACAGCGGGAGGCGCACCTCGAAACAGTGGTGTCTCGCTGCTCCACGCGGCAAACAGCGCGATCTCGATGCTCCCGGCAAAACATTCCCGGCTTGCGTGTCGCCGCCCGTCTGCGTTTACTGGTGGCCATTAAATCTCAACCGCATAACCGAATGACCCACGCCTTCGCTCCCCGCCCCCCTACTCTGGCCTCCCTCTGCCTGGCCTTGCTTGCGGTGGCGTTCTGCCTCCCGGCGGCTGCACAGCCCAGACCAACCCTGGAACTGCGCGACGGTGACCGCGTCGTTCTGATCG
Organism: Pedosphaera sp.; assembly: GCA_028293465.1. Classification (GTDB taxonomy): domain Bacteria; phylum Verrucomicrobiota; class Verrucomicrobiia; order Limisphaerales; family Pedosphaeraceae; genus JAQGOT01. The sequence goes on from JAQGOT010000660.1 coordinate 453, forward strand.
GCGATACCCTCATCGAGCGCGAGCAATTGTATGCCTATCTCGAAGAGCGGTTGACCGTTCGATCCCCCGCCAAAAACATCCTGTTTCGCAATCTCGGCTGGAGCGCCGACACCGCAACCGGTGAGTCCCGGGCAAGCTTTGATTTCGACAAACCCGGCAAAGGCTTCGAGCGGCTCAAGGAACAGGTCGCCGCCATCCAACCGACGGTCCTCCTCGTCGGTTACGGCATGGCTAGTTCGTTCGATGGCGAGGCCGGCCTGGCCGGCTTCAAAAGGGACATGAACCACCTTCTCGACACCCTCCAGACTGTCTGCACCAACCAGCCACTCCGGATTGTCCTCCTCAGCCCGATCCGCCACGAGCACCTTGGCGCTCCCCTGCCCGATCCCACCCGGCACAACCGTCAATTGGCGCTCTACACAAAGGCGATCAACGAACTCGCCGTGGAACGTGCGGCCGCCAACAACTCCGGCGCGCTTCGAAAATACTCGTTCATTTCACTTTATGACAACCTGCTCGGTGACGGCACCCGGGTCCGCCCGCCACGCCCATTCACTGACGACGGCATCCATCTGACCGCCTACGGCTATTTGCGCATGGCCGAAGCCATCGAGAAAGGGTTCGTCTGGGAACCAAACCTCTGGCGGATCGAAATCACCGCCGATGGCAAGGTCACCGAGGGAAGTTACGGCACCAAGGTCTCAAACCTCGAGCGAACCCGCGATCACCTCCGCTTTACCTCGGAGGACGAGCAACTCGTCAGCCCTGTTCTGCGCGAAAAAAACGACCGCATCCCCACCGGCGACCCGCCTTCCCTGATTCAAATCGATGGTTTGAAGTCCGGTCGCTACCAACTCACCGTCGATGGCGCCCCCCTCATCACCGCCACCGCCAAGGAATGGCAGCGTGGCGTCATCATCGACCGCGGACCACAATTTGAACAAGCGGAGCAACTGCGCCAGGTCATCCGCAAGAAAAACGAACTCTTCTTCGATCGCTGGCGGCCGCAGAACGAAACCTACCTCTTCGGTTTCCGCAAACACGAGCAGGGCCGAAACGCAAAAGAGATCCCCATGTTCGACCCCCTCATCGCCGCCGAGGAAGCAAAAATCGCCGAACTGCGCCGACCAACCCCTCACACCTATGAATTGCGCCCTGCGGGAAAACCATCCTCCCCCAGCCCGGTCGCAGAAAATCCAAAACCCTCGACCGCCGCAGCGCCACTGCCCCCAACCAAGCCTGAATCCCTCCCTGAATTCGACATCGCTCCCGGCTTCGAGATCAGTCTTTATGCCGAAAGCCCGATTCTCGCGAAACCCATTCAGATGAACTTCGACCCGCGCGGACGCCTTTGGGTCGCCAGTTCCTCGGTCTATCCCCAAATCGAGCCCGGCCAGCAGGCCAACGACAAAATCCTCCTTCTCGAACACACCAAAGGCGTCGGCAAAGTGGACAAATCCACCGTCTTCGCCGACGGCCTGCTCATCCCGACGGGCGTCGAACCCGGCGATGGCGGCGTCTATGTCGGCCAAAGCACCGAGTTGCTCCATTTCAAGGACACCGACGGCGACGGTCGCGCCGACCAGAAGCGGGTCGTGCTTTCCGGCTTCGGCACAGAAGATACGCATCACATCGTCCACACGCTCCACTGGGGGCACGACGGCCAGCTCTACTTCGATCAATCCATTTACATCCACAGTCACATCGAAACTCCCAATGGCGTGGTCCGGCTGAACAGCGGCGGCATTTGGAATCTCCGGCCCTCCACCATGGAACTCGCCGTCTATCTGCGCGGCTTCTGCAATCCGTGGGGCCATCAATTCGATGCCTTCGGCCAATCCTTCGTCACCGATGGCGCGGGCAGTCAAGGCCTCACCTACGGTGTTCCCGGTGCAACCTATTTCACCTATGCCCAAATGCGCCGTGAATTGAAAAGCATCAGTCCCGGTTCCTACCCCAAATTTTGCGGCTTGGAATTGATCCAAAGCCAGCAATTCCCGGACGACTGGCAGGGCAACGCCATCACCTGTGATTTTCGCGCGCATCGCATCGTTCGTTTCGCCATCGACGAACAGGATTCCGGTTATGCCACCCGGGAAATGCCCGACTTGCTCCGCACCACCAATGTCACCTTCCGCCCCATCGATGTGAAACTCGGGCCGGATGGCGCGCTCTACATCGCCGATTGGTCCAATCCCATCATCCAGCACGGCGAAGTCGATTTCCGCGACCCCCGCCGCGATCACGAGCATGGCCGTATCTGGCGGGTCACCGCCAAAGGCCGCCCGTTGCTCTCGCGCCCCAAGCTTATCAACGCCTCGAACCGCGAACTCTTCAACGAATTGCTCTCGCCCAACAAATACAATCAGCAACAAGCCCGTCGTGTCCTGACGGAACGGGGAACCGCCATCACCCGCGACTTGGCCCGGTGGACCAAAGCCCAAAAAAACGAGACGACCCTGCTCGAGGCGCTCTGGATGTATCAATCCATCAATCTGGTCGAACCTGCCCTGCTGGAGAAGTTGCTCCGCGCCCAGGACGCCCACGTTCGCGCCGCCGCCACGCGCGTGGTCAGCGCCTGGCACGCCCGCTTGAGCAATCCGCAGGATTTGCTGGCCCAACGCATCGCCGACGCACATCCCCGCGTCCGCCTCGAAGCGATGCGCGCCCTGGCCCAAATCCCGAACGCCCGCTCTGCTGAGTTGGTCCTCAGCGCCGCTGGCAAGCCCATGGATGCTTTTCTGGATTACGCCGCCTGGCTCAGCATCAATGATCTCGCGCAACCGTGGCTGGAGGCGATCAAGTCCGGCGCTTGGAAACCCGAAGGCCGCGAGTCGCAACTGGAATTCGGTTTGAAAGCGATCGAGCCAGCCCTGGCCAGCACCGTGCTAAGCCAGGTGTTCCACGGCAAGTCCATTCCCCGCGATGGCAGTGGTCCATGGATTGAGTTGATCGGCCGGTCCGGTGATGAACAGGAACTCCGCCGGCTTCTGGACCAAACCCTGAACCACGGGTTCGTTGAACCCGCAACGGTTCGCGCCTTGTCGGCCCTGGCCGAGGCCGCTCGCCTGCGAAAAATCAAACCCACGGGCGATCTGGCGGGAATCGCAACACTGTTCACCAGCCCGAGTGATAAGATCCGGCGCAGCGCGCTGGAATTGGCTGGCAGTTGGAAGCTGGAATCGCTGACCGCCCAACTCGTGGCCGTTGCAGGAGCGCCGGACTCCACCCCCGATCTCCGCAAAACGGCCTTCGCGAGCCTGCGTGAAATCGGCGGCGCGAACGTCCTCACCGCGCTGCCACCGTTGACGGCGAAAACCAACGATGTTTCCCTCCGCCAGCAAGCCGTTATCGCCCTCGCAGCGTTGGATCTCGAGTCAGCCAAACAACCCGCGCTGGAGGTGCTCGCCGATTTGAAAACCGAGTCCGAGGCGTTGGAATTATGGCGCTCGCTCCTGAGCATCAAAGGGGCCGCCAAGGTTCTGACCCAGGCGCTGCCGAAATCAGGCCTGCCGCCGGTGATGGCCAAAACCGGTTTGCGCGTGGCCCGGGAAGGCGGCCGGAGCGAACCAGATTTGATCTTCGCCCTGTCGCGCGGCGCGGACCTCGAAGGCG
>JAQGOT010000674.1 GCA_028293465.1 Pedosphaera sp.
GCGGCCGGTGCCTGAAACCTTTTCAATATCGGCTGGAATTGCCCGATTGGGCCGGCCCTTTGGCCTTGGAAGGGGAGGAAGCAGCCCCGGTGGTTAAGGATTGCGTGGACTTGACGCCCTTTGTGCGGGAGGATATTCTCCTCGAGTTTCCGCGACATCCGTTGTGCGAAACGGAATGTGGTGGGCTGCCAAAAAAGGCAGCTGCCAAGAGTAAAAACAGTGGTGGCACCGGTCAGACCAAAGAAGTTTCGTCTGCTTGGGCCGAGCTTAACAAATTAAAATTTTAAAGAATTATGGGTGTCCCCAAGCGTAAACCATCGAAAAGCCGCCAACGTCAACGTCGGGCCTACAACAGCGTGCTGACTCTCCCCCAACTGAGCACCTGCCCTCAATGCGCTGCTCCTTACGTGCCTCACCGGGTCTGCCCCGCCTGCGGTTTTTATAAGGGGCGCCAGGTTCTTACCGTTACTGCCGGATCCTGATCGATGCATGAGATTGCGGGGTTAGGGACTTCGGTCCCGCCCTCTTTCCATTTATGCGAATCGTAGTGGATGTCATGGGTGGCGACCATGGTTGTCAGGTCGTCATCGAAGGCGTCAAACGCGCACTGGAAGCGGATCGAAAGATCACCGCGCTCTTTCTGGTCGGTAAACAGGAGGAAATCCAGGCTGCGCTACGAACCACCGAGCTAACCGATGAGCGGGTCCAAGTCGTCCATGCCACTGAGGTCATGACGATGGAGGACAAGCCCACCACCGCCATCCGCAAAAAAAAGGATTCTTCGATGGCTCGTGCCATTGAATTGGTGGGTGATGGCCGCGCGGACGCGGTGATTTCCCTCGGCAACACCGGCGGTATCCTGGCTTTGTCCACCCTGCGATTGCGTCCCCTCCCCGGGGTTGACCGGGCGGGCATTGCGACCGTGATTCCCGCCCCGGACAATGAATTTGTGCTGCTGGATTCCGGTGCGAATATTGAGTGCAAGCCAATACACCTGTTGCAATATGCCGTGATGGGCAGCGTTTACTCCCGCAAGATTCTGGGCTGCAAACGGCCGCGAGTCGGGTTGTTGAACGTGGGCACCGAGGAAGGCAAAGGCAACGAGTTGACACAGGAAGCCTTCAAGCTCTGCAAGCAAATCGACATCAATTTCATCGGCAACGTGGAGGGTTACGATCTGTTCGCCAACCGGGTGGATGTGGTGATTTGCGACGGGTTTGTGGGCAATGTGGTGCTGAAGACTTGCGAGAGTCTTGCCTTGGGCATTGTTGGCATGCTGAAGCGGGAATTAGCCCAGAATCCCAAGCGCATACTGGGAGCTTACCTGGCTCAGAATGCCCTCCGCGCCATCAAACGGCGCATGGATCCGGAGGCGTACGGCGGAGCGCCTTTGCTGGGGCTGAACGGCATCGTCATGAAGGCGCACGGCTCCGCTCGCGAGCGTTCCATCCTGAACGCCATCCGTATCACCACGGAAACCGTCGAACACCAGATTAATCAGACCATCTGCGAGGAAATAAAGGGTGCCCATGCCCGCCTGGCAGCGGTCAAACCTGCCGCATCAACCCCCGGTTCTTCATGAGTCCTTCGTCTCCCAAAAAGTTCAAAAACCCCCGCGCCAATCACGACTTTGTCGGGCGCTCCTGTTCCATCTCCGGCGTGGGCTCCTATCTGCCGGAGCGGGTGATTACCAACGCTGACCTCGCCAAGATGGTGGATACCACGGACGAGTGGATCACGACCCGCACCGGGATCAAGGAGCGCCGGATGGCAGCGGCTGATGAATATACCTCTGATCTGGCCGCCCATGCGGCTCTGCGGGCGATGCGAAAAGCCGGGGTCAAGCCCGACCAGATAGATTTGATCATCGTGGCCACCATCACGCCGGACATGCCCTTTCCCTCCACGGCCTGTTTGGTGCAACAGAAGATTGGCGCCTATCGCGCCGCGGCTTTCGACATTGAGGCCGCCTGTTCCGGGTTTATTTACGGCCTGGAGATTGGCCAGCAATTCATCATGTCGCGCACCTATAACACGGTGCTGGTGATTGGCGCGGAAAAACTTTCTTCCATCGTGGATTGGACTGACCGTAACACTTGCGTGCTCTTCGGCGACGGCGCCGGGGCGGCGATCCTGCAAAACCGTCCCAACTCACATGGCCTGCTCACGGCGTGCATGGGTGCCGATGGCCGCAAAGCCGATCTGTTATCAATGCCGGGTGGCGGCAGCCGTTGCCCCGCCAGCAAGGACTCCGTCTCGGCCGGATTACATTTTCTTCGAATGGATGGGAAAGAGGCATTCAAGAACGCCGTCCAAGCGATGAACACGGCCGCACAGGAATCGCTCCGGCGGTGCGAGATCGACATCACGCAAATCAAGTGCATCATTCCCCATCAAGCCAACCGGCGCATCATTGACGCCGTCAGCGAACGGCTGGGAGCCAAGCCGGAGCAGTTGTTTGTGAATGTCGATAAGTATGGAAACACCTCTGCCGCTTCTGTGGCGATCGCCCTCGATGAAGCGGTCGAAACCAAGCGGATTCATCGTGGGGATTTGATTTTGCTCGTCGTTTTCGGAGCCGGTTTGACTTGGGGTTCTGCCGTCATTGAATGGTAGCTCGTAGTTGACGCCCCCGCGAATTGTGATAACTTAGTTTACATCTATGAGTGCAAGAAAAATTGATGGTGCAGGTGAATTTCAGCCTGTAACCGTGCAGACTCGGCAGACTCGGCTGTCCCTTGCACCCGGCGAGGTGCGCATCCGCAAAAACGGAGTGGAATTTCGCTCAGCCTCCCCGATTACCACCTGGACGGAAATGACGGTCACGCTGCAATCCACCCGTGATTCCGGTCGGGTCCATTGCACCGGCGTGGTCGTGGCTTGTAATGGCAACCGCCATAGCGGCTATGTTGTCTCCATGGTTTTCACGAGCCTTTCCAAGCAATCACAGGCGCGTCTGAACCTGCTCGCGTATTCTTGACTGGTCTGGGAAGCGATCAGTTGGTTAAATCCCGGACATGGAATTATTTCATCGCATTCTCAAGCTTGCCGTTGACGGTGGGGCGTCGGACGTTCATGTCAAGGTCGGCACTCCCGTTGTCTTCCGCATCAATCGCCAGTTGATTGCCATTGAGAGTCCTCAACCCACCGAGGAGTGGATGGACGTGGTTGTCAAACACATCGTTCCCCACCATCTCCAGAAGCGGTTGGAAGAGGAGCGGGAGATAGATTTTTCCTACCTTGAACCCGGGACGGGGCGTTTTCGCACAAACCTTTTTCAACAGCGCGGCCAGTTTTGCCTGGCCATGCGGTTGGTAAAAACGAACGTGCCGAGTTTTCAGGAATTAGGCCTGCCTGAAACCATCCGAAAAATTGCCGAGGCCCCACGCGGTGTTGTGCTGGTGGCCGGTGCCACCGGTTCTGGCAAGTCCACCACGCTCGCGGCGATGATCGAGCACATCAACGCCAGCAGCAAGAAACACATCATCACGATGGAGGATCCCATCGAATTTGTGTTTGAAGACAATCAGTGCATCATCGAACAACGTGAAGTGGGCCTGGATACCCTCTCCTTTGAGTACGGGCTGAAAAACGTTCTGCGCCAGGACCCGGACATCATCATGGTCGGGGAAATGCGCGATTCGACAAGTTTTACCGCCGCCATGAGTGCCGCGGACACCGGGCACCTAGTGCTTTCGACCCTCCATACCACCAACGCCGCGCAATCCATCGGACGCATTCTGGATTTTTTCAAGGCCGATGAACGCGAACAGGTTCGGCGGCAGCTTGCCGGCACCCTCCAGGCGGTCATTTGCCAGCGCATGGTTCCCACGGTCACCGGCAGCATGACACCGGCGCTGGAAATTCTCATCAACTCCAGCACGGTGAAGAAGTTGATTGAGGAAAACCGGTTGGATAAACTGGGGGCGGCGATTGAAACC
>JAQGOT010000678.1 GCA_028293465.1 Pedosphaera sp.
AATCCGGTGCCAAGTCGGTGCGTACACCGTAACGCACTCTTCTCGGAATCGCTTAGCCTCAACATGCGATTATGAAGCACCGTTATTGGCTCTACCAGCGAGAGAGTGGTTGCTTTTACCTCCAGGATGCGGAAACCGGCAAGCGCACGAGCCTCCGCACGACGGATCGGCTCCAAGCCGAACGACCCCGGGACGCGAAGAACCAGACCGTGGAGCAGTCGATGCTCAACTTGGCCTTGGGCAAAGAAATATTGCTGTGACAGGAGACTGATGGTAGGCGGTTCGATGGGGTAAAAGATTTCACCAGTCATTTTGAATAAAAAACCGTGGATTTTGCTCTCTCCTTCATGGGCGCGCGCAATAGCCGCAATTGCTTCATTTTCGATGCGGTCAATCCAAGCCGAAACCCGCCGGAACTGTCGAAGTCGCGTCGAGGCGAGTTTGGGTTTTTTCTGGACGGGATTGTCGCGGATGAACTTCAGCTCCTTGACCGCTTGGACAATCTCCTGGCAACATCGTGTAGCCAACACCTGGAACTCCGACTGCGGCGGCCTTGGAATCAGGCCTTTCAGCGTTGACGCCCTGTGAACCACACTGGGTGGCTGCGCCTTGAATGTAGTTTTCAAGCATGATTTTGGGGCATTCGAGCAAGGGTGACGGTACGTTCTTCGTCCAGCTTCCAGGCGAGAGAATCCAATTTCCGCAGCATATCCCGGTCAAGTTGCCGCGTTTTCAACCCTGAGACGAGTTGGATCCATTCACTTTCAGCATACGGGAGACGCTGCGTCAAGGACGCGGCAACGGCAGAGGCAGCAAACCGAGTGCAGGCCATTGAGCGACTCCTGGCGCACCAGCGAATAAATCCTGCCCGGCGGCGGCACCGCCCCCATCACGGACAGGTGGTCGTTCGTTTGCCACTCCTGGAGGACCGGGGTCGCGCCCCTGGGGGCATGGGTTTTGACCACCCCGGGCGGCGAATAAAAGCCCGATTCGTCAATAAATACAAGGGTGCGGCGCGCTTGTTTGACCCGCTTTTTCACTTCCGGCCAGACCTCCACGCGCCAGCGCTCAATCGCCGCCTCGTCCCGCTGAATGGGCCTGACCAGCGGCACCTGCGGCGTCCAACCCAGTGGCTTCAACCGGCGGGAGACTTGACTGCGGCGATAACGAACCCCCGCTCCTCGGCCAGGACCGCCGCCACGCGCGGGCAGGTCCAGACCTCGCCCCGGAAGCCGTAAGCCTCAGCGCCGTGCCGGAGAAAGTCGGGAAGCAGGGACTTTTGTTGGGCGCTCAGCCTGCTCGGACGCCCCGGCTGCGGCGCATCCCCCAGCGCCCCCAACCCACCCAAGCTGACGGACTTGAACCACTGGCTGACGGCACCTTCGGTTACATCCAGGACCACGGCAATGTCGCGCTGTCTCAACCCAAGCCCGCGCAAGTACAAGGCTTGCCTTCTCCGCCACTCCCCGGCGGAAAACCGTTCAATACCCACAGCTTACCATGGCGCACCCGAAAAACTTTAGCGACTTATGCACGGCTCAGTAATAATTCAATGGATCTTCGTGGCGAACAAGACGGCTCAGGTGGACTTGGCATTATTCAGAACGCTGCAAAATAACCGAGTTCCCGCAACGAGAGGTGTTTCTCGCCGACGATGACGTGGTCCAGGACCTCGATCTTGAGCAGTTGACCGATCCCGCGTCACCTTGATGTCGGCTTCACTGGGCGTCGGATCCCCCGAGGGGATGGTTGTGCATCAGGACGATGGGCGTGTCATCCAGCCTAGCCCTCCGACCGCCGTGACGGCTGGCCCACTACCCCGGCATTACTCGGCAGCTACTGGTAAGGACGGGATACGCAGCCGCTTGGTGTAACTGATACACCTAAAACCGCGTTCGGTTTCATGACGCCTACGCCTACGTGGCGTTCTACGGATAGAAGGGGCATCGCATGGGACGCACACAAGTCGAGCGGTGAGTTTGCTCCCCTCGGTATCTCAAAACGAATGGTGCGTCCTCAACCCTCCATGCCAGCGGGACGAGTTTTTGCTTCAGCGCCATCCGTGGCGGGCAGTTTGTGACCGAAACCGTGGTGACGACCCCGCACGCCACCGACCTGAGGCTTTCATTGGCGAACATCCGAGTTGACTGACCGACTTTGTATCGCTCTCAAAAGCCTCATGGAACAACCCTCCAACACCGCTTCCATCTGCTCTATCCGGAAAATGATTTGCGAGAATCGCTCCAGCCGGATTGCCTTCGATCCCGGAGGCAGCGACTCTGACGGTGGAGGTGTCATGACAACTCTGTAACTTCCTGGATACATCCAAGGGCGTGCGTTTGGCATCAGATCATTGCCGGCTTATCCTTCACGCTTGAGCAGGTTGGAATTGGAATACTTATGCGGAATAATATATTTGACCGCGGCAACGGCGCGTTGTTAACTGTGATAACAACCATGTGCCGTCGGGCGTGAGCCGGATCGTGGTAGCCTTGAATGAATTTTCACTCTGAACAACGTTCGCAGCAGCAAGCAGCACTCTCTGCGATTGCGCGGCCCTCGGCAAAAATAAGCCAACGCCCCAATTCGGCTGTTTCATTACGGGGCAGGACCTCGCAGGCCGGGATTCGGCATGTGGCGTTGGATATGGACGGGACGATTTACAGCGGAGGCACGTTGTTCTCGGACACGGTGCCGTTTCTAAAATTGCTCAACCGCCTCGGCGTCGGTTATACTTTTCTGACCAACAACTCCTCCAAGAGCGTTTCTGATTACGTGGCGCATTTGCAACGAATGGGCATCACGGCTGCGGCGGACGAATTTTTCACCTCCACACAGGCCAGCGTCGAATATCTGCGCGAGGAAATGCCAAAAGCACGACGGCTGTTTGTTTTGGGCACGGAAAGCATGAGAAAGGAAATTGCCTCGGCTGGTTTCGTCGTGACGGCCGACGATCCTTCGGACGAACCGGATGCGGTGCTGGTGGGTTTCGACACCGCGCTGACGTTCGCGCGATTGTGCCGGACGGCGCATTGGATCAGGCGCGGCAAGCCATTCATCGCGTCCCATCCAGATCGTGTGTGTCCGACGGACGAGCCAACAGTGCTGGTGGATTGCGGTTCAGTCTGCGCAGCGTTGAAAGAGGCGACGGGCCGCGGGCCTGACGCTGTGCTCGGCAAACCTGATCCACGCATGTTGCGCGGGCTGTTGCAAAGCCACGGCTTGCGACCAGAGAATCTGGCGATGGTCGGCGACCGGCTTTACACCGATATGGAAATGGCCCGCCGCGCCGGTGCTTTCGGCGTTTTGGTGCTTACCGGCGAAACCACGCTTGCCGACGCCCGCCAGTCGTCCGTTCAACCTGATCTGATCGTTTCCAATCTTGCCGAACTCGGCGCGAAGTTGGTCGAAGCCAAATGAGAGGCAGTCGCGAGATGAAACGCTCAATGTCCACTGCGCGCGACCAGGAAATTCAAAAACTCGTTTCCGAGACTTTGGACGTGCTGGTCATCGGCGGCGGCATTGTCGGTTCCGGAATTGCGCGCGACGCGGCCCTGCGGGGGCTGCGCGTTGGACTCGTGGAGCGGCGCGATTTCGCCTCCGGCACCAGCAGCCGGTCCAGCCGCTTGCTGCATGGCGGGCTGCGTTATCTGGCCCAAGGACGCGTCGGATTGGTTCACGAAGCGAGCGTGGAGAAAAAGGTCATTCACCAGATCGCCCCGCATCTGGCCGAGCCGCTGCCGTTCATTTTCCCCACCTACAACGACAACCAGAACTGGATGCTTTGGCAATTGAAGATCGGCGTCAAAATTTACGACCTGCTCTGCGGCGGGAGGAATTTGGGCAGTTCAACCTGGTTAAGTCGCGACGAGGCGCTACGCAAAGTTCCAGCGCTGACTCCGGATAAACTTACTGGCGCGGTGCGTTACTTCGACGGTTTTACCAATGACGCGCGCCTTACGATCGACACCTTGCGCTCGGCGGCGCGGAGCGGAGCTGCCATCGTCAACTACTGCCAGTTCACCGGTGCGACCCGCTCCAACGCGTGGGAATGTGATTTGGAAGATCGGTTGAGTCAAAGCAAGCTTAAGGTCCAGGCCCGCGCCGTGGTCAACGCCACCGGCCCGTGGGCGGACGGTTTGCCGCACAGCCGGGTGAAATTGCGGGCGACGAAGGGCGTCCATCTGGTTGTCGACCGCGCGCGCGTGCCCGTGCCCGAGGCGGTGGTGATGACCGAAGGCAAACGCATTCTCTTCGCCATTCCTTGGGGGCAGCGGACGATTCTGGGCACGACCGACACGGATTACACAGGAGCACTGGATCGCGTCACCGCCGACAGCGCGGACATCCAATACATCCTTCGCGTCACGAATCAATTTTTCCCCACCGTTAAACTCGCCGAACCGGATGTGATCAGTGCCTGGGCTGGTCTGCGTCCATTGATTGCCAATCCGAACGGCAAGCCGTCGGACGTTTCGCGCTCGCATGAGATCCGCACGCCGGAGCCGGGCTGGTGGGACGTCGCCGGCGGCAAGCTCACCACCTATCGTTTAATGGCCGAGCAGACGACCGATCAAGTCGTCAAGTGGCTGCGCGGCCGGCACGGGTTGAACGGATCAGTGACGCCGTGTTGCACCGCGCACGAGCTGTTGTTGCCAAGAGCGGAAACCAATGGCATCAGCGGCATTCTGCCTCCCGAGTTCGGACGTGAAGCGGTGGAATATTTCTGCGCCAACGAATGGGTGACTCACCTCGAAGACGTGATGGTTCGCCGCACGAGCTGGGAACATTACTTCAGCAACGCCGCTGCGCGCGCGCGCGAAGTCGCAGAATGGATGGCGCAATCACTCGGCTGGACTGCGACACACAAGGCTGCCGAGTTGGAGCGCTATCTGGAATTCTCAAAGTGATGCGAAACGCCCCAATAAATAGGGACGGGGCAGCTCGGGGTTCCGCCCTCCGGCGGCAACCTGCCGTGTTTCGCCCGGACCACCTGAAGGCGGAAATCCAAACAGGAACCGAGTCGAAACGCGTCCGCGAGCTGGCCCTTGAATCCACCGAGGCAAGATATATGTGGACAGACGCGAAGCCACGCGCTAATGGTCGCATCAAGATGCAGAATAATTACTCCGATGAACAATTGCGCCTGGCGGCGCGTCTTTATTACGTTGATGGGCTTGGCCAGGTGGAAGTCGCCAAATTCGTCAAAGTTTCCCAGACCAAAATTTCCCGCTTGCTGGCCCTGGCCCGCGAACGCGGCATTGTGCGCATCTCGGTCGCCGAATACGAGCCGCGCGATCAAAAACTTGAGCTCGCGCTGCAACAGAAATTCGGCCTCAAGGCCGTCGCGGTCATCAAAACCATTGCCGGTGCGACCTCCGAAGATGCGCGGTTGACCGTCGCGCACTTCGGCGCGCCCTTCGTGGCATCGCTGGTTTCGCCGAACAGCACCGTGGCTATCTCCGGCGGACGCACCATGCGCGAACTGGTTCAACTCCTGCCGGAAAACAAAGGGTTGCGCCTTACGGTCCTTCAGGCAATGGGCAGCATTGATTCCAACGTCGGCCCGGTGGACGCCTTTGAGCTGGGCCGCTCCATGGCGCGTCGTTGGGGCGGTTCCTTTTCCACGCTGAACTCGCCCGCGTTCGTGCCGGACAAAAAAACCCGCGACGCCTTTCTGAACTTGCAGCAAATCCGCTCGGTCTGGGAGCGCCTCGGTCACGTGGATGTCGCGCTGGTGGGCATTGGCACGCTGGACAATTCGGTCTTCGTTGAACGCGGTGTGTTGAGCGCGGACGATCTGGAAACATTGTCGCGACGCGGCGCGGTGGGCGAAGTCTGCGGGCGCTTCTACGACGAAAAAGGCCGCGAATGTGATTCTCTGTGGCGCGACCGCGTCATCAGCATTGATCTCGATCAACTGCGAAAGACACCGCAGGTCATCGGCATCATTGCCGGTGGAGACCGGTCGGCGGCGATCACGGCGGCCATTCGTGGCGGACTCCTCAAATCACTGGTCATTGATG
>JAQGOT010000686.1 GCA_028293465.1 Pedosphaera sp.
CATCCGGTGACAAATTCCGTTGTCGCTCAACTTACGGGCATCCTGACTGAACCAAAGTATCGGGCGGCGATGGATTTCCTGGAACGGCAAGATGGCACGGACTTGTTGACGGCTCCGGAAGTGACCACCGAAACCGATCGTCAGGCCCAGATGCAAGCGGTGGACCTGATCACCGTGTTCACCGGCGTTAATCCCGTGGAAAAGGGGAAAGTGCTTTCGACTAATGACATTAAAACCCAGGTCCTGCCGTTCGGCCCGGTGCTTGATTCAATTCCACATGTACTGGATGATGGTCACTCCATCGAGATGACGCTCATTGCCACGGTGACGGAATTTCTGGGATATGCTGATTCGAGAGAGTGGCCGTCTGCCGTCGAAGCCGAAGGGGCAGGAACGCAAGCGCCCATCCCGCATTATCGCATGAGGCAGGTGGCGGTTATGAGCACCAATGGGGTGGTTGATCCGGGGCCATCCACCTTCCTGGGCTATGATAAGGTGAAGAGGTCATCCTACGTCGAATCCGGGGGCTCAAGGGTGCGCTTGCCGTTGCCGCAGATCCGCTTGCGGCAGGTCACGACCAAGACGGTTGTTCAGGATGGACAAACCATCGTCCTAGGCGCCTTGGCGGCCGAGAGTGTGAGGACGGCGAAGGACAAAACGGCTGCGTCTGGCGGCGTGCCGCTGTTTGGCCGCTTGTTCCAAAGCAAACCGTCGAGAACGACAAAGAAGAATTTGCTCGTCTTCGTAACCCCCACGCTGATCAATCCGGAGGGTACGCGCTACCATTCCGACGAACAGCGGTCGGGTGACCTGAAACAGCGCGCAAACTAACCCTCAAGAAAGCGATGCTGTCGCGGTGAGGAGGTTCCCATCTCAACCAACGCCTCTGAAATTCGGTTCAATGGATGGACGCGCTCGCCCACGTCCGTGCTGATGAGGATAGCCAAGTGCGGGTGATTACAACCGAAACGCAAGCATTCTCCAGCGACGTAGCCGGTTCACCCGCTCCACGGGGACAAGGGCCGGGGTGAGGGCGAGCAATACCTCTGACCGTTCCTCCGTCCTTCCAACGCAGTTGAAGAACCGCCAAACTACACGCTCAGGCGCGGGTTTCAGTGGTTTGGACGGGGGCGGGGAGTTCGAAAGGCAGCATCTGCACGCCGCCGGTGATGGTGGCGGCGATGACCAGGATGCGGACGTTGTCGATGCCGTAATGGTTGGCGAACTCGGCCGCCTTGCGGGCTTGTCCAAAATCCAGCGCGTCCATGTAACTGACGCTCCAAGCATCCGACTTCTGGAAAAACAGCGAGGTTTCTTTGTGTTGCAGGAAAATTTTCATGGCGCACCCAACCCGATTCCATCCGTCATTGTTTTATGATTTTCCCAAGTCGTAATGAACCGAGACTGCTTGTCTCGCGCCCTGGAAGATCGAAAAAAACTCTAAATTTTATTGGCATATCAGCAACACAAACTTATTCACATGCTGTTCACAAACGGGGCGGGGGGTGAGTGTGGTTGCCGCTTTTTGCTTGTTCGCAAACGGGACTCACCGGATGCTCCGCACATGCTTAAGCTCAAGCACCTTGCCGCGCTTTGCTTCTTCCTGTCCGCAACCCTGGAAATCGCCCGCGCGGACGTGTTGATTGTGGCCGACGAGTTTCCCGCCATGGAAGTGATGGCCGACAAGCTCAAGAGCGAGGAACACATCAACACCAAGATTATTTCGCAGGCGAATCTCCCCGCCAGCCTTGCGCCGTTCCAGGCCGTCATCGTTTACATCCATCGCGAGCTCTCCGAGAAGTCGGAAACTGCTTTCATAGATTACACCAAGGCCGGCGGGAGGCTGGTCGTGCTCCACCATTCCATCAGCGCCGGCAAGCGGAAGAACCCGCACTGGTTCCCCTTTCTCGGAGTCTCACTGCCTGAGGGCGATGTCAGCAGCGGCGGCTACAAATGGATCGAAGGCGTAACCCTGAGCCTGGTGAACCTGAATCCGGCCCATTTCATCATGACCAACAAGGTCAGTTACCCCGACAGCATCAGTTATGTGAGCACCAACGCGCCGAGCCACGATGGTCGCCTGCCGGGATTCACCCTCACGAACTCCGAGGTATATCTAAACCACGTCCACACTGGACGACATACGCGTCTCATGGGGCTCCAGTACATGGATGTCAAAACCGGAGTTACTTATATGCAGGCCACCGCCGGTTGGACCAAGCCGGCCGGCAAAGGTTTGATCGTGTACCTGATGCCCGGCCACCGGAAGGAGGATTTTGAAAATCCGGCTTACGCGCGGATTGTCCTCAACGCCGTGATCTACCAGCCATGATCACGGTGGCCTTGCCCGCGCGCCGCACCTCAACCGCGACCGAATCATGAACCTGCCGGAAGCTCCCTCCCCATCGCCCCAGCCGTCATCCGCCCCTCAGCCAACGGAAGAACTGGACCCTTTCTGGCGGCGCGCCTTGATCTGGCTGGTCGGGGTGATCGTGCTGATCGTGCTTTTTTACACGGAGGAAAACTGGCGTGGCAAACGCGCGTGGGAAAAGTACAAACACCAGGTTGAAGCCGGAGGTGGAACCCTCGATTGGACGGCTTATTATCCTCCCCTTGTGCCGGATGACCAAAACTCTTTCCGGGCGCCAAAAATGGCGAGCTGGTTTATTGGCCGTGGCGGCAACGATTTATCCCGCCGGTTGTCCCCTGACAACCTTTACAGTTTTATCCGCGGACGCGAGACCAATGCCGTGGCTGAGTTGACCGTGGTGTCACCCGCGGCCAGTATCGCTCCCGAAGACGCGGACATTGTCCTGCGCTACAATCAACTCTTTCTAACCATCGCCGCGCCGGAAAATCCGTCGCAACCTTCCGAGCCACCGCCTCCCACCATCCCGCTCATCGTCATGGATGAGGTTCTGCTATCAGACGCCATTACCAATCTCGCGCGTCAGGCAAGTTTGAGTTATGTGCTCGATCCGAAAATTACTTTCGGACCACCCGGAACCGATGGGCAGCCTGCTCCTGAACCCATTGTTTCCCTGCGCTGGGAGAATCTCACCGCGCCGGAAGTTCTCGCGGACCTGCTGGATAACTACAAACTTCAGTTGATCCCCGGTTCCAAAACCGGCATCGCTCGCATCGTCGTGAGAGATCCGGCGGGCCCGCGACGGTACGTGGACCCGGTCATAAGTGTGCAGATGGGCAAGCTCATCAAGAACGCCATCGAGCCTGCCGTCAATAGCATTGAAGGACCCGCTGCCACCAGTGCCCAAAGCTTCGAGTTTGTTGCCAAACCACTCAAACCATTCAAGCCCGTGCGGATTGTTTTGCGAGCGGACAAAATACCGGACAGCAACACCATTGCTGAATTCTTTCCCATCAAAACATTCGCCGCCATCAAGCCGGCTGTGAACCGTGTGCGAGCCGAAGTGGCTGGCAGCAATTCCTTCCACATCTATTTGAGTCCTCCACCTTACATCGCCCCTGCGGATTATCTGGCTTGGAGTGACCAGTTCGGGCCCGATTTCGACTTGATCCGCGAGGCACTCAAGCGTCCTTACGCGCGCATGGACGGCAATTACCAGGATCCCTCCGCCATCCCAATTCCGAATTTCGTCACCACCCGGATCGTGGCCCAAACGCTCGCGCAACGCGCGCAGTGTTACCTGCTGCTCGGCCAGCCGGAACCGGCATTGCGCGAGTTGACGCTGGTCCACGACCTCTGCCGTTTGTTGGAAGCCAGGCCCACCGGCCGGCCGATGACCTTGGTGGCCGCGATGATCAATGTTTCGGTCACCGGGCTTTACGTGGGGATTGTAGCTGATGGAGTGCGACTCCAAGCCTGGCGCGACCCGCAACTCGCCGCGATTCAGGAACAACTCAAGGAAATCAACCTGGCACCCTTTCTCGTGAACTCGTTGGGTTGCGAGCGGGCATCGATATGCCGCACGGTGGAAACCGCCACGCCAAAAGAGTTTGAAGCGTTTTATTCCGAGCGTGGCGGCACGAATTTGTGGCAGAAGATGCAAGAACCCATGTTTCTGTTCCTCACTTTCGCGCCGCGCGGCTGGCTGTATCAAAACATGATCTGCATCGGTAATCTGAATCAAAACGGGATGGATGGTTTTGATTTGACCAACCACCTGGTCCTGCCGCCCAAGGTGGACCACACAGCTCAGGAGGCTCAAAGGACCTTCAGCCGGTTTTCGCCCTTTACCTTCCTGGCCGCCAGGATTGGTCCCAACTTCCTCCGGGCATCCCAAAGGCTCGCGCAAAATCAGACGCTGGCGAACCAAGCCTGGGTCGTTTGCGCCCTGGAACGTCATCACCTCGCCCACGGCGAGTATCCCGAAACGCTGGACAAGCTCGTGCCTCAGTTCCTTGAGAAAGTTCCCGCCGACATCATCGGCGGTCAATTACTGAAATACCGCCGCACCGACAATGGACAATTCGTCCTCTACTCGATCGGCTGGAATGAGAAAGATGACGGCGGCACCAATCGTTTGAGCAAGAACAGACCCTTCAACGTGGAGGATCCCGATTGGATTTGGCCTTACCGGGAAAAGTTCACGCGATAAAACGCCGGCGATTATTCATGCGCCCCGATGCGGAGTAACCGCGGGGCAGTTCTCAACCTCTGGTGGCCGACGCGGTAGGTCAAGGGCGCATCCGCGCACTGCCCCGGAGCGCCGACTTCCAAGTCGGCTTAACACGTGGCGAACCCACCGATGACCTGCGAACTGGAGCCATCCAAGCCGGCTGCAAGCCGGTGCTCCGACGGCTCGGTGGCAGCGCGCGGATGCGCCCGTAGGTCAGTAGGTCAGGTGCGGCAAAAATGATGTGAAGCCGGGGAAGCAACCAGAACGGCATCGCCGGATTGCGCCCTCCCCCGGACCGCGAACCGTCCCGGTTCGCAGCAGTAGAGCAAGCGAGGTGAAGCGTGTAGCTATCCCCACCTGTTCCGGATGTGTTGGAGTGCTGCGGGCCGGGACGCCCCTCCGCGCTCAACGACGCCAACGGTTTCCACCACCGCCGCCCCCGCGAGCCGGTCGAAAATTACCGCGCGGACCGCCGGGGCCTCCGCGCGAGGCGGTGGCTGGTTGACTGGGCCGTCCCGGCGCGCGGGCCGGGCGCTGGTCCCGCTCCCGGGCCTCCGGCGGCGGCGCGGCCGCGTTGTAATTGAAACCTTCCGCACGCTTCCGCACAATCCCGCGCCCGATGAAACGTTCCAACGACCGCAGCGGCCCGTGATCTTCCGGCGTGACAAAGCTGATGGCATCGCCCACCGCGTGCGCGCGACCGGTTCGGCCGATACGATGGACATAATCCTCCGCGTGCATGGGAAAATCGTAGTTCACCACATGCGAGATGCCGTCCACGTCGATGCCGCGCGCGGCGATATCCGTCGCCACGAGCACGCGCACCGCGCCGGACTTGAAATCCTTCAAGGCGCGCAAACGCTGGTTTTGCGAGCGGTTGGAATGCAGCGTGGCCGTCTTGATCCCGCTGCTCTCCAGCTTGCGCGCGACGCGGTCGGCGCTGTGTTTCATCCGGCTGAAAACCAGCACCATGTCGAGGCTCGGATCTTTCAAAAGATGCACCAGGAGTGAGGACTTCAAATGCTTGGGCACCTCATAGAGTAGTTGCGTCACGGTTTCCGCCGGGTTTGAGCGGCGACCGATCTGGACCGTTTTCGGTGCGTGCTGGAACTCGTGCGTGAGACCTTCAATCTCCTGTGAGAGCGTGGCGGAAAAAAGCAGCGTCTGCCGCTTTTTCGGCATCGCTTTCACGATCTGGCGGATGGACGGCAAAAAGCCCATGTCGAGCATCCGGTCGGCTTCATCGAGAACGAGGAAATTAAGCCC
>JAQGOT010000704.1 GCA_028293465.1 Pedosphaera sp.
TTGAACCTTATCTTCAAACTGGATCGGCGTTTTATCTGAATCCATCAATAAATCTTTTAGAAGGTTGTTAATTTTTTCAACCTGACCCTGGACATTATGTTAATAATCCTTCCAAAATTCAGGGTTGCGCAGACTATCCAAATCAAGTTTCTCCTCCTGGAGCTTGGACGGGGCCAAATCGAGAAAGGTCTTCACGGCGACCAGCGAGTTCCGGATATGATGGCTCATGCCGGCCGCGAGCAAGCCCAGACTGACAATGCGGTCGGCGATCATGAGGTGGTGCAGGGTATCCATTTTTTCCCGCAGCAACTGGTCACGCTCCTGCTGCACCATGAAAAATTCGAGGCCGCGCTTGAGCGTCATTTCCAATTGGGGCGGATCCCAAGGCTTGGTGACGTATTTGTAAATGGACCCCGTGTTGACGGCCGCGATGACCGCGTCCATGTCAGAGTAGGCGGTGGCCAGAACCCGGATGATGCGCGGCCGGAGCTGGCGGGCGCGTTCGAGCAACCGAACGCCCTTTTCACCGGGCATCCGCTGGTCGGTCATGAGGAGACCGATTTCGTCCTTATGCTCCTCCAGCAGCTTCATCCCCTCCTCGGCGTTGGCCGCGGTGAAAATCCAAAATTGGTCTTCAAAGGCGCGGGCAAAATACTTCAGAGACTTCTCCTCGTCATCGACGTAGAGAATTGCGAATTTTTTGTAGTCCTGGAGATCTTTCATCTTTCCTTAAACCTTAGATAGCTGGTTTACCGACACTGAAATATTATTCTTAGCCGGAAATTCCAGCTTAAACTCGCAGAATTTTCCGCGCTCGCTCCGCACGGAAATGCGGCCGTCATACTCTTGAACGAGGCGATAGCAAATGCTCAGGCCCAAACCCATGCCCGCGCCCACATCCTTGGTGGTGAAAAAAGGATCAAAGATCTTGTTGATCGCCTCGGCATCGATCCCTTCACCATTGTCACGAACGATGACGATGTGCTTGTCGCCCTCGACCCGGCCTTCGATCCAAATCGTCGGCTTCTCCCCGGTGTAGGTCTTCGCCTTGGTGGCATCCAGGGAGTTCTGGAACAAGTTCACAAAGACCTGCAGCAGTTTGTTGCGGTTGCCGTGAATGACCAGACGCGCCGGCAACTGCTGCTCGATTTGGACCTTGTCGCGCCATTCATTGCTGAGAAACTTGAGGGTGGAAGCCACGATCTCAGAAACCTCCACATCATGAACCTGCTCCGTATCGGGGTGGGTGAACTCCCGTAACCCGGACACGATGTTCTTGACCCGCTTGATGCCTTCCTCCACGTCCGTAAGGACCTCCGTATAATCGGCCCGCTGTTCCGGAGCGAGGAACCGGGCTTTGTTCCTGAGCGTGTAGAGACCGGTGGTGGCGTAATTCAGCGGATTGTTGATCTCGTGAATGATGCCCGCGCTCATGCGGCCGAGGGAGGCCATCTTCTCCGTCTGCACGAGGAGCGTCTCCGTTTCCTTGAGCTGGTCGATGGTGGTTTCCAGAGTTTGATTTTGCTTGGACAGCTTCTCCTTGTAATGGTGCGACTCGACCAGGTTCTTGATGCGCACGTGGAGTTCCGAAGTTGAGAACGGCTTGGAAAGAAAATCATTCGCCCCGGCGGAAAGGGCCGCCAATTTGGTTTCTTCATCCGCGCGGGCGGTCAACAGGATGATGGGAATGCCCTGGGTGGAGGGTTGCGCGCGCAATTCGCGGCAAACCTGGAGCCCATCCTTCTCGGGCATGTTCATATCCAGCAGAATGATATCGGGCAGGAACTGGCTGACCTTCTCCACGGCCTGCAACCCATCCACCGCCTCGATGACCTGATAATGCGAGTTCAGTTGCGACTTCAGGAAGCGCAGCATATCCGGTTCGTCGTCCGCGACCAACAAAGTGGGATGGCTGCCATTTTTTGAAACCGCCACCACCTCCGCATCTTCACTGGGCGCGATGGCGGGAAAAAGGGCGGCGCGCCGGTAGAGGTTTCCCAGCCATTCTTCCGATTGCACCCCGCCAGATTCGCTGGCGGTGGCAGCGGAAGGCGCTTCCTGGTCTGGGCGATCGGCATCGGTTTTGGGAACGGTGAGGGTCTCGGCGGGGAGGAAAGGAAGGCACACGGTGAAGGTGGTACCTTTGCCCTCTTCGCTTTCCACGGAGACCTTGCCGCCTTGGACTTCGGTTAATTCCTTGACCAGCGACAAACCGATACCGACGCCCTGGTACTTGCGTTTGGAGGAATTATCCGCCTGCCAAAATCGATCGAAGACAAACGGCAGGTTCTTGGCCGAAATGCCCACACCAGTGTCCTGAACGGTCACGACGAGTTGGTCGTTTTTCTTTTCGACGCGCAAGGCCACGGTTCCGCCAGCCGGGGTGAACTTCAGGGCGTTGAAGACCAGGTTCAAGGCAGTCTTCTCCAGTTTATCACGGTCAAGCAGCACGGCGCCCAAGCCCGGTTCGATCGCGGTTTCCAGCTTGAGTTTCTTGGCGTCGGCCATTTGTTGCGCTGCGGCGGCGATACCCTTCACGAAGGCGCTCATCTCCAGAGGTTCCCGCTTTACTTCCATGCGGCCGGATTCCAGCCGCACCAAGTCCAGCAAATCATTGATCAGTTTGAGGAGGCGCATGCCGTTGGCCTGCATGATGGAGAAGAGGTTGCGGGTCGCGCCGTCAAACTGGCGATCGCGGCTGTGGAGCATGGTTTCCAGCGGGGAGAGCAGGAGGGTCAAGGGCGTGCGGAGTTCATGGCTGATATTGGCAAAAAACCGGTTCTTCACCTGATCCAATTCCTTGAGCTTCTCATTGCTCTCTTCCAGCAGGGCGCGGCTCTGGTCCAACTCGAACCGGAGTTGAAACTCGCGGTAGCGAATTCCGTTGTAAACCAGGTTTCCGATGATGACAAACACGCCGGTCACGCAGAGGAAATAGACGTTGTTGAAATAAACCCCTTGGCCTCCGTTGGGCACGGGGCCTTTGAGCGTGCAGGCGATCAGATACATGCCGATGGCGGTCAGGACGACGATGACGCTGTCGCGCAAGGTCCAGCGCAGCACGAGAGCCGCCCCCAGCAACACCAGATTAATGCCGGCGTAATAGGTGGATTGAGCTCCCCCGGTCTTGTAAATCATCCAAGAGATGAAAAAGCTCGGCAAGGCCGGAAGGATCTGACCGAGCGCCCAGAGTGATTTAAGCCCGAGCGGGGTGCGGACAAACCACCAGATAAAGAAAAGCAACGCAGAACACAACAGGCGCAGTCCGAGGAAAAGCTCCAACAGATGGCGATAATCAGCGGCAGGGCGATCACGTAAAGTGATGATATCGAGCACGAAGCCGGCAGGCATGAAGATCATGGCGAGCACGCAGGCGACGCGGTAATTATGGATGCGCACACCGCTCTCGTACTTGCGGAAGGCCTCGTGCAAGTCGGTCGGATCCGTTGGAACTGGGTCAGACATGATCAGGCTTGCGGATTTCGACGAAGGTGTTGACGCCGGTCGGTTCGCTTAAAACGGTGTGACTGTCGGCGGGCGCGGCTTCCGGGACGAGCTTCACCATTTGGCGGTTGTCCCGGTAGATGAGGTGCCAGTCCACGCAGAGTTCCATCCAACCGCGGGAGGGATTGGACGTGTGTACGTTGGTGGCGACCAACAGGCCGCCCGGCGCGAGCATGCGATAGAACATGGCCATGAGCTGCTGACAAACGAACTCGGGCATGTAATCAAAAAGACCGGCGCAATAAACCAGGTCGTAGCCGGAGGAGAGGACGGTGGAGGTAGCCTTGCCCGCTTCCTTGAGGACTTGGGCGACGCTCTTTTTGACCATCTGCAACTGGGTGGCGCGGTGGTATTTGTTAATCAGGCCGGTCAGGTTGGCACCGGTGGATTGGAGCGTTTCCGGGTTGAAATCGAGCAGCGTGAAATGGGCCTTCCCGCTCAAATCCGACATGGCGATGAAGTCCTGAATTTCCTTGGCCGGGCCGCAACCGAGGTTGAAAATTTTGGCCACGCGGCCGGCCCGGACCACGCGGGCCGTCTCCTGGACGAGAATGGTTTTGAGATACTCGATGCGATTCACATGGGCGACGACCGGCGGCGTGTTCAGGAAAAAAGTGTTCAGCGACTTCGCGAACAAGGACGCGCCTTCCTGCGGATCACGCATCATCATGGCGACCATTTCGTAATCGCCGGCGTAACCGAGCGGTTTTTGAAACGTCCGGTTCATGAACGGGGAGGCGAGCACGAGGGGGTGGAGCTGGCGCTGGACGTAGGCGCGATGAGCGGGTTTCAGGTCAGGCTCGATGGCGCGGCAGGACTCCTCGAACTTTTCAAACAACATGCCGAGGGAAGGGAGGATGGGACCGCTCAATTCCTGAATGACGTCATGCTCAAGCTGGGCCCGACGTTCCGGAGGGTGGGACATGACGCCCAGCTCGACCTGCCCGAGCCAGAGCCGCATATCTGCCAGCATGGACTGCATGTCGGCCACGACCACCTTGAAGTCGGGCAACACCTTGTAGTTTTTCTCCCATTGCCGCATGAACTCGCCAAACTCGGCGCGCAGATAGGCTTTGTTTTCCAAGGAGGCCGTCTGGATGTCGATCCAAGACTCCTGGAGCGTCGCCTCGCAGATCAGGACGGTGCCGGCGTTGACGAGGTTCGAAACCACCGCCCGACCGTCGTAAACCAGGCGGCCGTTCAGCAGGATCTTAAATTCGTCCAGGACTTCCGATGCCTGGAGCATGGAGGTGGGATCATAAATTTCAAAGGAGGCGAGATAACGAGTCAGGCGCAAAATTGTTGCCCGGACTTCAACCCCTTCGTGAGTTTTACAGGTGACCACGGTCTCTCTTGACGCCGTATTTTCCATTGTGGTGCTCATTTTGTGAGATCGGACTGCTTACTGCAAAGCTAGCGCCATTCCATCCAGCCAGACTTTA
Source organism: Pedosphaera sp. (assembly GCA_028293465.1). Classification (GTDB taxonomy): domain Bacteria; phylum Verrucomicrobiota; class Verrucomicrobiia; order Limisphaerales; family Pedosphaeraceae; genus JAQGOT01. The sequence goes on from JAQGOT010000704.1 coordinate 4,947, forward strand.
CCCGTTATTTGCCGCGAATCTACCACTGACACCACCCGCTGCGGTAGTTCTAATTGAAATCGTCTGCGACCGCTGGAGGTTTGGATGTGGCGGGCATGGCTGCGTGAGCCGCTAGCAGACAGGTTTTCGCGATGCGGGCCGTCCGCAGTGCTAAGCATTGTTAACATATATAGGCAAATTTTTGTTACAAACCGTCACAAACCACGCGGGCGGCAACGCCCGGGCGTCCTGAAAAACGCCATCGCCGGTGCGAGTGAGACACTCGCGGTGTCGAATCCCCAGCAAATAGCAGGCTTTTCAGGAACAAACTCTTCAGCGCTGAGTGGGACAAACATTTTCCGCGCCAAGAATTGGATGATTGTTGACTCAAACGGCGACAATTCGGTTCACGATGAGGCGGACTCAGCCAGGAGGGGTTCAAAAATGCCTATACAGGCTCAGGAGCACCATCCTAAGCACTTGATAATGAAGCACAGCCAATCACATTTTTGCACTTTGCAGGTGGGATTGCCGGCTGGATTCAAACCGGATTTTAGCGGGGATCTCGGCTTGGCACCGGCTTTGCTTGTGAATGTTATCCGGCTCCCGTGGCACCAGTGCCGGCAATCAAAAGCAAAATGAACAACAGTCAAATGACGATGGAAAAAAGTGAATCAGGAGTCACCGCCAACGCATGGTTTTGGCCGCTTTTGATTTGATGCCGCCGCGCCACCAAAATAAAATCGCACCTATGAACCCTACTGCCATCCGAAAAAGTTATCTCCCCAACGCCCTGCTGTTCGGCGTCGCAATCCTCCACCCATTTAGTGCGCACGCACTGGGTTTTCGAATCCCGAACCAGGATGCCGAAGCCATTGGCCGCGGCGATGCTTTCGCCGCCACCGCCGATAACCCGTCGGCAATCTATTACAACCCCGCCGGGATCACCCAGCTTGAAGGGCAGAACCTCCAGTTCGGGGTGCACGCCCTTTCGGCCAATTCTCATTACGAGGCTCCGAACGGCAACACCGCCCACACCAAATTTGCGGTGCAGCCGGTCCCCGAGCTGTACTACACGCAAACGTTGAAGGACTATCCCATTTCCTTTGGGTTGGGAATCTTCATTCCTTATGGGCTGGCTTTGAAGTGGCCGGAGGATTCGGGATTTCGCACCAAGGCCATCGAGGGAAGCCTGACTTACGTGACGATCAATCCGGTGGTGGCGTGGAAGGTTTGCGATGAATTGTCCCTGGCTGCCGGACCCACGATCGATTATTCGCAGGTCATGCTGCGGCAGGGGCTGTTCTCACCCGTGCCGGGTGGGGATGAATTCCGTTTCAAAGGGAGTGGCACTGATTTTGGATTCACCTGCGGGATAATGTGGCAGCCGTTTGAGATGTGGTCGTTTGGCGGGAAATATCACAGCGCCACCAGCGTGAATTATGAAGGCACGGCTTCGACAGAAGGCTTGGGACTGGGGAACAGTCACTCCACGGCGCGGCTGCCGTTCGCGCAATTTGCCGCCGCCGGCATCTCTTTCCGCCCCACTAAAAAGTGGAATTTCGAGGCCGACGTGGATTGGACCGATTGGGATTCGATGGGGACCGTGACTTTTAAGGACACTCCGCTGGGCAATGTCCCCCTCCCGCTGAACTGGAAATCGAGCTACCTGCTCGAATTCGGCGTGACCCGCTATTTGGAGAATGGTTACTTTGTGAGCGGAGGCAATTTCTTCAGCCAAAACTCAACCTCTGAAAATGATTTTAACCCGGTGCTGCCGGATACGGATTTACATGTCGGGAGCTTGGGGTTTGGCCACAAGGGGGAACGTTGGGCTTGGACTATCGCGGCGCAATTTATCACGGGTCCGGACCGGACCGTGGCGACCAGCACACCCTCCCTCATCGGTGAATCGGCGAATGGCAAATATCATTGGATGAACGCGTCGCTGGATTTTTCCGTGCGGTATCATTTCTGATCTGCCGTGAGCGGAGACGCATCCTGTTAATTCGCGGGGCTGGTGGGGATCAAATATCAACCCTTTGCCGCTTGGGCGGCCCGGCGGCGCAAACTTGCCGGGGCCAAAGTCCCAGTCCAGCCCGCCGATCCGGTGCGCTGGCTGGAGGCGGTGGAGCAGGCGCAAAGCTCCGTCAATCCCAAGGCGTTGTCCCTGATGCTGCACCTGCCTCGCTGCGTTGAATGCAGCGGGTGAGTTAATCAGTCCTGAACCCTTGCCGCCATTGCTGCTGGATGCCGCAGCTCACGTGGCGCGGCATCTTGGTCTGGGCGCTGATTGGCTGAACAACGGGCCGAGCCGGGACGAGGGTGGGCTTTTTCAAATGGGGTTGCCGGTTGGATTTACCGACCGCCTGACGAAGCAAGTTTTCGGTCCGCAATTGACGATTTAGTTTATCGGGCGGCTGGATCACATTCACTTCAAACTTTATGCCGCGGCCGACCAAGGTGATGACAGGTTTCGCGCGCGATCGCCTTCCGCAATGACCTCGACTGCTGATTAAGGAGTGACCACTCGATAAAAACGGCAGCCAACGGTCTTTGCCTGGGTATCGAAAAAAAGGTTGGTGTCAGCGCCCCCGGCTGGCAAAGTGGCGAGGTGATCCCAATCAATCAAGTTGGTTGAAACCTGCACTCGGGCGCTTAAGCTTGCGAGTCCCTTGACCTGAAAGCTGAATGTGTTCGTACCGGTGACTGAGGGCTGTTCAAGTGTAATTACCGGTCGGGTCAAGAGCGCTCTTCCCGTATTGGCCGGATCACGACGGTACCGAGGCCAACTGCTCTCAGCGAGGGGCCCCGTCCCTTTTAGCGAGTACAGGAAGGAATCCCGGGAAATAAAAATAACGGATCCATCCGCGCCAATGTTGGGTGCCCCATCCACCTGGTCACCTGTGTTGAACTCCCACAATTTATTTCCGGTTACGGTATTTAACGCATAGAGCTTCCGGTCGTTGCTGCCGAAATAAACCGTCCCGTCCGCCGTCAAGGCAGGGGGTGAGTTCGCCGGATTTCCCGTCACAAACTCCCACTTTTTTTGGCCAGTGGCACCGTCCAGGGCATAAAATTTGTTGTCATTGGATCCAATATAA
>JAQGOT010000718.1 GCA_028293465.1 Pedosphaera sp.
ACTCCTTGATGCTGGTGCTGACGTTGGAGCGGGCCACGGAAAGCGTTTCGGCGATGTCCTCGGCGTGTAGCGGTTTGGGTGAGATAATAAGCAGAGCGTGTATCTGGGCCACGGTGCGTTTGATGCCCCAGCGCGTGCCCATTTCGCCCCAGTGAAGGATGAACTTTTGTTGGGTGGTGGTCAGTGGCGACATAGTTTCTTCCGTTTCTGTCTATTCAGACATTACCATAAGAGAAGCTTCCGTCAAGAGATTTTTGGGAGGGAATGGAAAGTGGGCCGGGTTCACCTTCCCCATTAACCTGAAAGGGGCGAGGCTGCGATCGGGTTTGGGACGCGTGGCGGGTTTGCATTGCTGAGGTTTGCGCCGCCGCCATTCACCGAGCAGGCGGGAGCTACAGAGCACCTTGGCGAAACAACTTTTAAAACCCTAAATGTCGGTCCCGTCGGAACGCAACTCCCGCAACACTGCTTCGCGCGTACTTTCGATCTGGACACCGAGGTTCCTCAGAACGAGCGCGGCTATCCCGCCCCCTTCCAAGAGCAAACCGAGGAAAATGTGTTCGGTGCCGACGTGGGCATGACGCAAGGCTTTAGCCTCGTTCGCGGCGAGCAGGAGGGCTTTGCGGGCGCGGGGTGTGTAAGGGATCGGGGTGGTCACCGGATGGACTGCCCCAAGGCCGACGAACTTCTCGACCTCCATCCGGATGGTCTCGTGACTTACGCCAAGCCCACGCAGAATATTGGGAACGATCCCCTGCTCCATCTTGAGTAAGCCGAGCAATACATGTTCAGTACCGATGAAATCGTGGTGAAAGCGAAGCGGTTCTTCCCGGGCGAGTTCCAAGACTTGCTGGGCGCTGGCGCTAAACTCACTTAGCGATAGCACGGGAATGGCATCTCGCCCGCCGCTGAGTTGGGCAAGAACAACCCTCAGCTTCTTGTGTAACGCCCACTTGATTACGCCTGCTTTCTTGAACTCCTTCTTGAGCGCGTCGGCTTGGCCAATCTGTTGGACGGCGGCCTCGAAAGCTGGTTGCGGATTTAAGCCGGACCGGATCCGCTGCTCCAGGTCGTCGCGCAAATGACTTTCGAGTTCGTTCCACACCTCCGGGGAGTTAACGCCACCCGCAGCCATTTGCCGCCGCCATGCTGCGATTGCCTGATCGAGGTTGAACATGTTCTTATCCCCCAATTTGCGTTTCCGTGTTTTCAGGTCCGGGCGCAGCGCCCATCACCAAGAAGAGCAGGTGGAAGCCCATGAACAGTGCCAAAGGCCAAACACCCGCGATGCCGTAACTGTGCAGGTCTGGATTATCGGCGAGGATACCCGCACCAAACCAAGCCATGCCAACAATCATGTTGCCGGCGATGGAAAACAACATGGTGAAACGATCGCCCAGCTGGCCGAATCGCTGAATCAACCACCAGGTAAGAAGCCAGAGAGAGGCGCACAGTGTTCCGATTTCACGCGGGCCGGCAACCAAATAACCACCGAGATTTTGCTTGCTCCAGACCAGCCCCAAAATCAATCCCAGAGCGACCAAGAGCATGGCGGATTGATTGGCCAGGCGGACCGCGCCCACCAACCCTTGTTGACCGGCGGGCGACAAAGCGCGGAACGACCGGCAACAGACGTAAAAGATTCCGAAGAGGCCGGCCAGCAACGCGGTGCCGTAACCGGTCGTCAGAGTAAAGACATGCGCGGAAAGCAGGAGGCTGAGCCTCCCGGCAAACAGTCCCCTTGACAAAAAGATAGCCAGCGTTGCGGATGCAGCCAGCCACAAAATGGAACCGACCGTTACATAACCGTCCGGCAGACTGCAGAGCTTGTTGAATTCGAGTCCGACGGAGTCGGGGCTGCCGATTCGTGAGACGGCGAGTTGGAAGGCATCAGCCTCCGGCGTTCCGGCCGACACGCGGGCGGCGACGTCCTCGCGCAAATGGCCTTCCAACTCATTCAACACGTCGGGGGTCTGGAGGCCGGCGGCGGTCATTTGGCGTCGCCAATGGGTGACGGCCTGGTCGAGGTTAAACATATTGCTCCTTGCGCAGACCGCTCAGGACGGAGTGAACGATGTTCCATTGTTCGTGGTGCTTCTCCAGGGCCTGTTTGCCATCCTTTTTGAGCGAATAGTATTTTCGCTTGCGGCCGTTTTCAGACTCCGCCCAGCGGGACTTGATCCAACCTTTGTTCTCCATGCGGTGCAGGACAGGGTAGAGCATCCCATCGGTCCATTGCATCTGGTCCCGGGAGCGGACCTTGATTTCTTGAATGATGGCGTAACCGTAGCTTTCCCCTTTTGCCAGCAGGGACAAGATGAGCGGTTCGGCCGAAGCGGCAACGAGTTCCTTACGTATCATAGAAGCACTATACATAGTGCCTATAGGTAATGCAAGCGGAAAAAGCAGCCAGCCAGAATTGACCTTCCGGTGGAGCCGTTCCCGAAGTGCGGCGGTTTACTGAACGACGGCGGGTGGTTTGGTTTCGAAATCGCCGGCAACGACCACCAAGAGTTTTTTTGGATCGAGATGCTTTTGCAGCGCGGCAGCGATGGATTCGGGAGTCAAGGCGGCAATTTTGGCCTCCAGTCCGGCCTGGTAGGTCATGGTGCGGTCGAGGTGGCGAAGGTTCGACAACGCGCCCACCAAGGCCGGGTCGCTGGAGCGCCCGACCTTTTGCGCCTGCAAGTAGCCTTGCTTGGCCCGCTCCACTTCTTCCTTCGTCACCCCCTCACGAACGAAACGTTCCAATTCTTCCTGCGCGGCTTTTTCCACCCGTGTGATATTCTGTGGATTGCAGATTGCGGTGATCGTGAGTTCCGCGCGTTGGTCAAACGGAGAGACGCCCAGGCTCGAAGAAACGCCGTAGGAAAGACCATCCTTCTGGCGGATGCGATCGCCGAGGCGTGAAGAAAGCGTTCCGCCCCCCAGAATATAATTGCCCAGCACGAGCGCGGCGTAATCGGCGTCGTCATCCCGCAACGGAAAGAGCAGCGCCGCCGTGTAGGTGGCATTGGCTTTGTCGGGGGTATTAATATCCAGCCGCCCGCCTAGCTGCTTGCCGACGATGGGCATGCTGATGCGCGCATACCGCTTGGGAGCCTTCCAGCCTTTCAGGGTCCCTTGCAACACCGGGAGACAGGCCTTGGGATCAAAGTCCCCGACGATGGTGAGTTCCCCCACCTCGGAGCCGAGGTAATCGTGATAAAGCTGGGCCACCTGCTCATAGGTGACCTTATGCAAACGCTCGAGCGATTCCTCGACGGTGGGAACATAACGGATGTCATCCGCCGGATAGGAATTAAGCTGCCGCTGCAGCAGGCGGGGAGCGAGGAGGGCAGGTTCGGTTTTGGCCTGCTCAAGGCCGGCGATGCGCTGGCGCTTGAGCAATTCAAACTGGTCGGGCGGCAACAATGGTTCGCGCAGCACCTGACGCAGAATTTCGAGCACCGCCGGCAACGTGTCGCGCCGAGCCTCGATGGAAAAGCTGATTGATCCCAACGCATTTCCCCCGCCTGCGCCACCCCGGCCGCGCCCGCGGCCCCCACCTGCGCCGCCCAACGTAGCGGTCAACCGGTCCAATTCATCGCGCAACTGCTGGTAGCTGAGCTTCTGCGTGCCGCGCAGCATCAATTCCGACAAGAAGCCCGCAGCGGTTTCCAAGCCTTTCAATTCGGCTTCATTGCCATACCGCAAGGTGAGCGACAGGTGCACCTCCTGGCCGCGGGATTGTTTCGGCAGCAGCGTGACCTTGATACCTTCAGGCAGCCCCTCGCGTTGCACGCGCGACTCGATGTTCTCGGGGGTGGACTCGAAACGCTCGCCCTCGGAAATTGCGGCGCGGCCCTGGTAATTGGCCACGAGCGCCGCGACGTCCGGCGTTGGGGGGATCGCCACGCGCTCCGATTTTTCGCTCGGAATGAAAAGCCCAACCGTGCGGTTGTTGCCTTGCAGGTAACGGGCCGCCACGGCGCGAACCGCGTCCGGGGTGACTTTTTCAATCTGGTCGCGATGGAGAAAGTAAAGCCGCCAATCGCCTTGCGCGGCCCACTCGCTCAGCGCCACGGCAATGCGGCTGGTGTCGGCGGCGGCCAAGGCGTGGGCTTTCAAGATTTGTTGTTTGGCCCGCGTGACCTCCTCGGTGGTGACTCCAGTGGCACCGATCGATTCCACCGTCGTCAGCATCAAATCCCGCACTTCCTCCAGCGAGTTTTCCCGGGATACCTCCGCGGAAAGCCCGAACAGGCTGGGATCATGCTCCTCCCCTGCCCCGGCGCCGGCGCTGGTCGCCTTCTTGGTCTCGACCAGCGCTTTGTAAAGCCGTCCCGACGGCTGGGTGGTGAGGATGTTGGCCAGCACCTGAAGCGCGGCTGAGTCTTCATGCGGCCCCGCAGGCATGTGATACGCAACCCCCACCACGCTGACATCGCCGACCCGACGGAGGATCACCGAGCGCTCCCCGTCCTGGGGCGGTTCCTCGGTGTAGGTGTTGCCGAGCTTGCGTGTCGGCCGCGGGATGACGCCAAAGTATTTCTGGACCAACTCAAGCGCCTTGGCGGTTTGGAACCGGCCGGCAACCACGAGCACCACGTTGTCCGGTTGGTAATAGCGCTGGTAAAAGGCCCGCAGGTTTTCCACCGGCACGCGTTCGATGTCGCTCCGGTTGCCGATGGTCGGCTTGCCATAGTTGTGCCAGTTGTAGGCGGCGGCGGTGATGCGCTTGTCGAGCACGCCGGCGGGCGAGTTTTCGCTCCGTTCGAATTCATTGCGCACGACGGTCATTTCCGAATCGAGATCCTCGCGCTTGATGTAACTGTTGACCAGGCGATCGGCTTCCAGGTCGAGGGCGAATTCGAGGTTCTCGTCGCTGGCGGGCAGGGTTTCAAAATAATTGACCCGGTCGGTGGAGGTGCTGCC